>CAZLNA010000077.1:0-8266 GCA_964560485.1 uncultured Desulfobacula sp.
AACCAGCGTTGTGCCGGACCCTCAAACACTTCAGCGTGCGCTGCTCAAGACCGGTTTCAATCACATATTGATCCTTTCGTCCGGACAGGTCATAAAAAAAAAGCAGATCACCCTTGATCTGGGTTCCATTGCAAAAGGGTTCGGCGTGGACACGCTTGGCAGCCTTTTCAAGTCTTTCGGCATCAGCGATTACCTCATAGAGATCGGCGGGGAACTGGCAGCGTCCGGTACCAACATCCGCCACAAACCGTGGACCGTAGGGATCAGCCGGCCGGACCCGGCCCTGGCCGGCAGCCGGCTGCACACAGCGATCCGGCTGAAGGACAAGGCCATTGCCACCAGCGGGAACTACAGGAATTTTTACCAGATCAATGGAAGGACAGTTTCCCATATCATCGATCCCAAAACCGGGTTCCCGGTCTCCAACCGGATCGTGTCCGCATCAGTGATTTCTGATAATTGTACCTTTGCCGACGGCCTGGCCACCGCCTTGATGGTCATGGATGTCAAACAGGGCATTGCCCTGGTCAACCGCATGGATCATACCGAATGCCTCATTGTCCAGAAAATCGGCGCCCAATATGTGAATCATGCGTCCAGAGGGTTTAAAGCGCTGATTGTTAAATAGAAAACAACCGGCGCAACTAACCCAATCCTAACCACTCTGGTTTGCATCATGAATTTGGAACAGATCCAAACCAAAACCTCATGATTTTTTCTTAAATGCCTAGTGTTCAACTAACACGATCACGATATGAATTTGTCATTCAATAAACACCTTTATTTGAAAATAAGGATTGAGCCATGAGAGCATTTTTAGTATCCGCACTTTTCGTTGCAATGGCTGGGGTATTCTGTGTTAGCCCTGCCCAGGCAGAACTTTACTCTTTTGAAGGCACCTTTGTTGACAATGCCATCCAAGATAACTTTGAGGGCGACCTTTTCGGTCCCCTGGAAAGCCAGGCCTTTTCAGGAGAATTTGACCTGGCCGGTCGCTACTTTTCATTTGAAACTACAGGGTATTCCTATTCCAATCTGGATGTGGCAAGCTTTATTGATTATAGCTCCATGATTCTAGTCTTTATGACGGATGGCAAATATTTCGACATCCGGGAGACAGACGGAGCACCACATACGATCTGGATCAAAAAAGGAACAGGTATGATCGGCGGACAGATCGAGACAGCATCAGCCGTACCTGTCCCGGCTGCAGTCTGGATGCTGGGTACCGGGCTCATCAGCCTGGCTGGACTGAAACGAAAAAACAGGGCGACTAAATAGGATATTTTCTTCCTTGACAGGTGTCCCGGTCTTCCAGCACCTGCTGGATCATATTAAAGGTCTCCCTGTACCGGCCGGCCCATTGGGGCGCCAGCAGTTCGTCCAGGTGGGGGTCCCCGGTGATCCGCTGGATCACCATCTGCGGCGGCAGCAGTTCTAAAAAATCACAGACCGTGTCAACGTATTCAGCCTGCTCCATGGGTGTGTACGCCCCCTGTTCCCACATGTGTGCAAGTTTTGTCCCCCGGATCACATAGAGCAGATGAATTTTCACTCCGTTGACCCCTTCATCAGCCAGGACCCGGGCGCTGTCGAGCATCATCCGGCGGGTTTCGCCCGGCAGCCCGAGGATAATGTGGGCGCAGGTATTGATTTTTCTTTCCTGCGTCATGCGAATCGCTTTGATAAAATCTGCAAAGGTATGGTGCCGGTTGATCAGTTCCAGGGTCTGGTCATGAACCGACTGGAGCCCGTATTCGAGCCAGACCAGGTACTCTCCGGTATAGGAAGCGATGAGATCGAGCCGGGTCTCGTCCACACAATCCGGCCGCGTGCCAATGGCCATACCCACCATGCCTTCGCAGGACAGTGCCTGATCATAGATCTGCCGCAGCACCTCCACCGGGGCATAGGTATTTGAAAAAGATTGAAAATAGGCCAGAAAAAGACGGGCTTTGTATTTTTTTATGGCACCGATCTTTTTGGCATCCACCTGCTCTTTGATGGACAAGCCCTTCTGCCACAACCCTGTTCCAGATCCTTTGGCATTGCAGTAAATACACCCTTTGTCTGAGAGAGTGCCGTCCCGGTTGGGGCAACTAAGCCCGGCATCCACGGCAATCTTCTGGACCCGCTGACCGAACATCTGGCGCAGGTAAGAGTTATAATCTGTGTATCGTTTGGATCCAACCATACTCTCTTTTACCATTATCCCACCCTAAAAAGCAAAACCGCAGCGCATCCCGGCCTTTTCAAAAAAACCGGGAATATGGTAGAAGGTAGTAAAGAGTACAAAAACGACGCCTTATAAGGAGAACCGATATGGATACCCATGAAGACCAGGCAGATATCCGGCTGATTAAGCAGCTTTCAACAGCACCCGGGGTTTCCGGGTTTGAAGACCCGGTCATTGATGTGGCGAAAAAATACCTTGATAAGGGCTTCAAGATCACTGAGGACCGGCTGCGAAACCTTTTCATCCGCCAGACAAAGACAAGGAAAAACCGGCCCGTTGTCATGCTGGACGCCCATTCAGACGAAGTCGGATTCATGATCCAGTCCATCAATCCCAACGGCACACTGAAATTCATGACCCTGGGCGGCTGGAGCCCTCAGAACCTCATGGCTCAGCCGGTCCGGGTGCAAAACACAAAGGGCCGGTGGATCAAAGGGGTGGTGGCAGCCAAGCCAAATCATTTCATGTCTGCTGACGAAATGAAGCAGCAGGTGCCGCTCTCTGCCATGATGATTGATGTGGGCGCCTGCAGTAAAAAAGAGGTTGAAACCTCTTTTCATATCAGGATCGGAGCGCCTGCTGTACCGGATACACCCTTTTTCCATGACAAACCCCGTGGCCTGATATTCGGCAAAGCCTTTGACGACCGGCTCGGGTGTGCCGCTCTTCTCCAGTTGATGAAACACCACAGCCGGATCAACCCTGAAATTGATGTCTGCGGTGTCTTCTCCTCCCAGGAAGAACTCGGGCTTCGGGGTGCCAGCGTTTCTGTCAGAAATATCAACCCCGACCTGGCCATCGTGCTGGAAGGCACGCCCGCAGATGACACCTTCAACTCCAGCGATTTTATCCAGGCCGGCATGGGAAAGGGACCGCAGATCAGACACATGGACAGATCCGTGCTTGCCAACCCTCGCTTTGTCCGGTTTGCCGTGGATGTGGCCCGGACCTGCCAGATTCCTTTTCAGGAAGCGGTTCGAAGCAGCGGAGGGACCAATGCAGGCGTGATCACCTATCATGACCGGAGCGTGCCCACCATCACCCTCGGTATCCCGGTGCGGTATATCCATTCCCATAACAGCATTGCGTCGCTCAGCGATTTCAACCACGCGGTAGAATGGTGCCGTGAAATCCTGAAAAGCCTTACCCCGGAAGTGATTGAAGGCTTCTAAGTGATCAAAAAAATCACAGACCCGGACAAAGATCCGCTCGGCTGCATGATGATCGATTATATCAAAGGGGACCCGGCTGTTTTTGTACAGGTGGATTCCACCAACCTCGATATGTGGCAGATGACCGGCAAAACCATGTTCCGGACCTATTCCACCATGGACGAAATTGAACATCGGGCCTTACGCCTATGCAGGGGCAGGATCCTTGACGCGGGTGCAGGCAGCGGATGCCACTCTCTGTGGCTTCAGGCGCAGGGGCATCTGGTGGATGCCCTTGACGTTTCCTGCGGCAGTGTCCGGGTCATGAGAGAACAGAAAGTCCGCCATATCATCCATGACAGCTTTTTTCGCCTTAAAAACCGGCAGTACGACACCATCCTCATGCTCATGAACGGTATCGGCATCACCGGCTCCCTGGACGGGCTCAATCTTTTTTTTCAGAGCCTTTCTGACATTCTTGCCCCGGGCGGCAGGGTGATCACCGACTCAACCGATCTGGCCGGGCTCTATCCTGAAAATGCACTTATTCAGGCCCAGGGCGACTATTACGGCCAGACAGAATTTACCATGCGGTACAACACCATTAAGAGCGACCCTTTTGACTGGCTTTATATTGATTTTGACACCCTCTCCTGGTTTGCTGCCGGTCACGGATTTGCCTGCCGGAAAATTCTGTCCGGCAACAGCGGAAAATACCTGGCCGTGATCACCCGCCGCAGCCAGCCATGATCTTTTGAACGAACATGCTTTACTCTTTTTATCAGGCCTGGTATGGTCAGCCCCTGTAACCAGACCTGAAACAGCGGATTTACCATGACAGCCAAAGATTATATTCTGATTATCGTACTCTACGGTTCTCTTGTCCTCGGCATTGTGTTCCCCGGAACATCCTCCCGGATGGCGCCGCTGATCAAATATCTGATGATGACCATGCTCTTTTTGTCATTTATCAAGATTGCACCCCATGACGTCTGGCAGGCATTGACGGCCAATCCTGTCAATTTAAGTCTGGGGATCGTATTCAGACTGGTGGCTGCGCCGGCCCTGGCCTATTTTTTCACCCAGTCGCTCTACCCGGCACTCAGCCTTGCCATGCTTCTGATTGCAGGGGCCTCCACCGGGGTCTCTTCGCCTTTTTTCACTGCACTTTGCAGGGGAAACATTTCCTACTGCCTGGTGATGGCCGTGGCCACGAGCCTTCTGGTTCCGTTTACCCTGCCCTTTATGGTCAAGGTGCTTGCAGCGACCCGTCTTGATTACGATCTGATCGGCATGGCCCTTTTCCTGGCAATGATTATCCTGGTGCCCCTGGGAGCGGCTTTTTTATTCCGTAAAACAATGCCCGCAGCCCTCTGCTTGGTAAATAGATCATCCTACCCGATTTCCCTTGTGGTGATTGCCGCCATCAATTTCGGTGCTCTGGGCCGCTACGTGCCTTACCTGAAGGCCAATCCATCCCAGATCCTTTACTGTGCTCTCTTTGCAACCGGCCTGGCCGTGGTCATGGCCCTGAGCGGCTGGCTTTCCGGCCTGAAAAAAGCCTGGCCTGACAAAGTGGCAGCCTCCGGCAGCCAGGTCTGGCTGAACAATGTGCTGATCATTGCCCTGGCCGTCCACCTTGACATGCCCCTGGCTGCCACGCTCGGTGCTTTTTATTTTCTGCCGCTCTACGGGTTTGTGGTATTTTTCAGCTTTCTATCCCGCCCATACACAGATACTTGATCTCAAGGTATTCCTCTATACCATGATGGGAGCCTTCCCTGCCGACGCCTGAGGCCTTTACCCCTCCGAACGGTGCTGCCACATTGGAGATAATGCCCTCATTGATTCCCACGATACCGTATTCAAGGGCTTCCGCCACCCGCCAGACCCGGCCGATATCCCGGGTATAAAAATAGGCGGCCAGACCGAATTCCGTGTCATTGGCCATGGCTGTCACCTCTTCCTCAGTGTCAAACGTGATCATGGGTGCGATGGGGCCGAAGATCTCCTGGGTGGCCACGGGCATGGTATTGGTCACATGTTTCAGGATGGTGGGCTGGTAAAAGAGGCCGCCCAGGTCATGGGGCCCGCCCCCTAAGACCACCCGGGCACCCTGATCCACAGATGCCCTGACCAGATCATGCACATCATCCATGGCCTTTTGACTGATCAGCGGGCCGATGGAGACCCCCTCATCCATGCCGTTGCCAATGGAAAGCTTTTTTACTGCTGCTGCCAGTTTTTCGCTGAAAGCATCCTGGACCCCGGCCTGGACAAAAAACCGGTTGGCACACACGCAGGTCTGGCCGGCATTGCGGTATTTACACGCAATGGCACCGGTTACGGCCGCGTCAAGGTCTGCATCCTTAAACACAATAAAAGGCGCATTCCCGCCCAGTTCCATGGAGACCCGTTTAATCGTGCTGGCAGACTGGATCATCAGCTGGCGCCCCACTGCTGTGGAACCGGTAAAGGAAAATTTGGCCACTTTCGGACTCTCGGTCAGCACTCTGCCCATGGCCCGGCTCTCCTGCCCCACCACCACATTGAACACGCCCGGCGGAATACCGGCTGTTTCAGCCAGCCGGGCCAGGGCCAGGGCGGACAGCGGGGTCTGGGATGCCGGACGGACCACAAAGGTGCATCCGGCAGCCAGGGCCGGGGCTGCCTTGCGGGTGATCATGGCGTTGGGGAAATTCCACGGGGTTACAGCCGCTACCACGCCCACCGGCTGTTTGATCACCACAATCCGCTGATTTTGGGAAAGCGAGGGAATGGTCTCGCCGTAAATCCGCTTGCCCTCTTCTGCAAACCATTCCACAAAGGCCGCGCCATAGATGATTTCCCCTTTTGCTTCAGCCAGGGGTTTGCCCTGCTCAAGCGTGAGGATGCGGGCCAGTTCATCCGCATGGGCCGTCATCAGGTCAAACCATTTTTTCAGTATCCGGCTCCGCTCGGCTGCAGAGAGGGCTTTCCAGGCCGGCAGGGCCTCATGGGCGGCATCAACCGCCTTTTCCGCGGCCAGGGGGCCGCCATCAGACAGGGTTGCAATCGTCTGCCCGTCTGCCGGGTTCGTGACATCAAATTGTCCGTCTGCGTCAAGCCACTCTCCGTTTACAAAAGAGCCTGATGCCATCAAATGAATATTCATACGCCTTTTTCCCTCCTTCTCTTTCAGTGCCATGATCCTGCCAAAGCGTTTGTTTTCTTGACAAATCGTACTGAACTGTCTATGGATATGGTTCTGGTGATCAGCGCTTGGGCACGGTCACCAACAATAATTTGAACCCCTTTAAAGGTCCCCTGCAGGCAGGCCGCAAATGATTTTTTCCTTTGACAACCAGCCCCCCATTGACACGGCAGATCTCACTTCTGAAGAACGGCATGTCATCCAGAAACTGATGGCCTGGCACTCCCTGGCCGATTCCATGGACTTCTACACTGCCAAAGTACAGCAGGCCCTCAACACCGGGTGGAACCATTCCGGGCCTGTCCGTCCGAGCCCTGAGCTCAAGCGTATCATGCGTCATCTGGAAGAGACGCTGGCCTTGAAGCTGGCCCCGGCAGAATAATCCCATCACCGGTTCAACC
Source organism: uncultured Desulfobacula sp. (assembly GCA_964560485.1). Classification (GTDB taxonomy): domain Bacteria; phylum Desulfobacterota; class Desulfobacteria; order Desulfobacterales; family Desulfobacteraceae; genus Desulfobacula. The sequence continues at coordinate 6,982 of CAZLNA010000077.1, forward strand.
GCCCCTTGTTCCAGCTATATATAACCTCGAACAAAAATGCAATCCGCAGATGCCGTATTGACCCGGTGCACCAGCAATACTATACTGTCAGGTCATGGATGCGAATGTGAACGAATATGACCTGATCGTCATCGGTGCCGGCCATGCCGGATGTGAAGCTGCCCTGGCCGCAGCCCGGATGGGGTGTGACACCCTGTTGCTGACCATTGACATGGACAAGGTGGCGGCCATGCCCTGCAGCCCGTCCATCGGCGGCATGGCCAAAGGACAGCTGGTCAAGGAGATCGATGCCCTGGGCGGTGAAATGGCAAAAATCACAGACTCGTCCGCCATCCAGTACCGGACCCTGAATACGCGAAAAGGCCCGGCTGTCCACTCCACCCGGACTCAAAACGATAAATTTCTCTACTCAAAAAACATGAAAGCGGTTCTGGAAAAAACCAGGGGACTTGATTTAAAACAGGCCATGGTCAGATCACTGATCACTGAAGACCAGAAGGTAACAGGGATCATCGACCAGACCGGTTTTGAATACAGGACCCGGGCCGTTGTTATTGCCACAGGTACTTTTCTCAGAGGCACGGTGCATATCGGATCCTCCCGGACATCTGCCGGCCGCGCCGGCGAATTTGCCTCAACCGGCCTGGCGCAGAACCTGGCAGATTTAGGGTTTGCCACCGGCCGGATGAAAACCGGCACCCCTCCCCGGCTGCATGCAGATACCATTGATTTTTCAAAATTCAATCTCCATGCCTCTGACAGCGTTCCAAGACCTTTTTCCTATGCGACCCGATCGATTTTTAATCCCATGCTGCCCAGCTTCATGGGAGAAACCAATATGAACACCCATGCCATTGTCAGGGAGAATCTAAAACACTCCGCACTTTACGGCGGCCATATCAAGGGGCAGTCTGCACGGTACTGCCCCTCGTTCGAAGACAAGATTGTCAAGTTCCCGGACCGGGAGAGCCACCATGTGATCCTTGAATATGAAGGCATGGACACCAAAGAGATCTATGCGTCCGGGCTGGGCAACAGCCTGCCCCTGGATATCCAGTACCAGGTGGTCCGGTCTGTCAAAGGGCTTGAAACCGCAAAAATCATGCGGCCGGCCTATGCCATTGAATATGATTATATCAACCCGGTCCAGCTCACGCCCGCCCTTGAAACCAAAGCAGTGAAGGGCCTTTTCATGGCCGGACAGATCAACGGCACCTCAGGGTATGAGGAAGCGGCTGCCCAGGGGATATGGGCCGGGATCAACGCGGCCTGCACCATCCAGGGC
>CAZLNA010000078.1:0-8044 GCA_964560485.1 uncultured Desulfobacula sp.
CTGTAAAGGTATGGTTCTCACTGTAGGGATCGCTGCCGCTGTTTGAAAACCCCGGGGATTCATAATACCAGTTCCATTTGTAGGTTGCATGGTAATCATCCGATACCGGTATCACAAGGCTTGCACCGGCAGGATGGACAGACGCACCGATTGCGAGCAGGATTAAAAAAATCAGGTACGGTTTCATAAACAGCCTCCGTATAAACGGGTAAAAAGTCAATTGTTTAAATAGTATGGCTCCCTTTATGAGAATATCATGTTTAAGGTGTTCGGATCCTGTTAAAATTCCGGGATTGAAATGGATAAAAAACCTTGAAAAATCCAAGGGATATGCTACGTTTTTCTTTTTTTGCCACGGCTTTTTCAGGGCATTGTGAAAAGAATAACGATCCTTTTTACTTAAATGGGCAGGGTATGGATATCAGGGTTGCCAAACTGATTTGCGCAGAGAACACAGACCGCCTGATGATTATCATCGGGCTTGCAACGCTGGTGGTCAGTCCGTTTTTCATCGTTCCGGGCCTGGTTCATTTTTCAAATATTCCGCCTAGAGCTGCCATTCTGTCCGGTGCTGCCCTGGTGATGATCGTCTGGGCCCTGAAAAGTCTTGTGCAGAAAAGTGCAGGGTTCCGCCTCGACCGTTTGACCCTGATCATACTCTTTTTTTTAGGCTGGTGCTGGTTTTCGCTTTTCTGGGCAAAAAGCCTGTTTGATGCCTTTTATATCTGTATGAACTGGAGTTCCTGCGCTCTATTTTTTCTTTTGTTCAGTCATCTTTCTTTGGCTGGGCTTGAGAAGGTTCAAAAGGCGTTTCTGATTCTAATCCCGTCAGCTGTGACCCTTATGGCAGTAATCGGCCTCTGCCAGGCATTTTTCGGCCTGGATATCATCCCCCAGGCCTATCCGCCGGGCTCTGTGTTTTCCAATAAGAATATGGCGGTTCATGTCATGGTTATGGGGCTTGGCACCTGTTATGTCGGTATGATTGCCTGCAACAGCCTGTTAAAAAGGGGGATTTACACAGCTGCCGCCCTGATCAGCACCATGTATGTCATTCTCACCTGTACCCGGACCGGCTGGCTGGCAGTCATTATCCTGACCCTGTTTTTTTTCTGTTTCTATTATTTTTTTCACCGGACAGACCGCACGGAAACGGAAAAAAAGGTGGCTCGCAGGGTATGGATGATTCCGGCTGTCATTGCTGTGGCAGTTGTCTGCCTGGTATATAATCCGATTCCCTATGACGCATCCATGGCCCCGGTTTTTAAAAAAATTTCAAAAACCGCAGAGTTGATTGAAAACCCGAACAAGGCAGCCACAGGCCGGTTAACCATATGGAAAACCAGTTTAAAAATGTGGCAGGACCGTCCCCTTCATGGGTTTGGTATCCGGAACCAGAAAATACATTATCCACGGTATGAGGAGCGGGGCAGAACCAGGAATGCCCCTGATCCGGGCATGCAGGTACTTGAAGCCCATAATGATTTCCTTCAGATCATGGTTGAAACGGGCGGTGTGGGGGTGCTGCTCATGATCGGGATGCTCAGCCTGGGGATCTTCACAGGAGTTGCTGCAGCCAGCCGGTCAGGACTCATGCAAACCTCCGGAATGGTGGCCTTGGCTGCTTCGGCCGGCCTTCTTGCCCTGTCAGTGGAAGCATTTTTCAGTTTCCCGTTTTACAGGCCGATACCGCCGTTGTGGTGTTTTGCCTTCCTGGGTCTGATCAATGCCCTCCGGGCAGATACGCATCCATCAGCGCCATGGTCTTATGACATTTTAATACCCAGGATCCCTGCAGCAATGGTCTGTGTGGGGCTGGCGATTTTTCTGATCGGATTTGCCTACAGGGATTTAAAAAGCGAGGTCTATTATTCCAAGGCACGTCTGCATGGCGACAATGGCCGGTTCAAAGAGGCGGCAGAATACGGGGAAAAGGCTTTGGGCCAGATGCCCTGGCGCCAGCGGATTGCTGTCTATCTTGCGGCCGGGTATCTTGAAACAGGCCGGTATGAAAAGGGTAAAACCATCCTTTCCGGATTTATTCAAAGCAATCCATACTGGGTTAAATCTCTTGAAAATCTGGGCAATTCAGAGGCAGCGTTAGGCAACACCGATGCTGCACTGGGCTATTTTGAAAAGATAATTGCGTTTAAGCCCAGATATCTGCCTGCCTATTTTTATACCGGACTGACCTACCTGAACATGAAAGAATCTGAAAAGGCCCTTGAATGGTTTGAAAAACTGGCCCGTTTGAATCCTGAATCTGACCAGGCCTACTACCATATCGGCCTTTGCCATATGATGAAACAGCGGTTCAGGCAGGCGGAAGCAGCATTTAAAAAAGCCCTGGCACTGAATCCTGCACGGGAGGAAGCCCGCGGTAATCTTGCGGTGTTATACCTGAAATATTTGAACCAGCCTGAAAAGGCGTTTAAACAGATGCGACTGTATTTAAAAGACCATCCGTCAGGGAAACTGGCCAAACCGTTTTTGCAGATCCTCAATACCTCTCCGGCTGAATCATCCCAATAGGCAAGTGCTTGCCAGGCAAGCGTTTCTTTATCTATGCGGGCCATCCTTTTTTCACGGAAAAAAAGGGTTCAGCGATAACGCCTCAACAAATGTCTTGACAACTTTACATCTTTGGGGCAGATTAGGGCTCTAATATATGATTTAAGAGAAAGCCAATGCTGAACCCGCAATCCCCCATACCCTTATATCACCAGCTGGCAGATCTGCTGTCTGACCAGATCCGCTCTGGGCGCTACCAGCCCGGAGATCTGATCCCGTCGGAAAATGGTATGGCGAAAACCTATAAAATCGGCAGACCTACGGTTCGACAGGCCATGGATAGGCTGGTGAGAAAAGGGTTGATTGAACGCCGGCGCGGCGCCGGGACCTTTGTTAAAACCCAGTGCAGGCCAGTGGATATTTTTTCTCTGGCCGGAACGTCCCAGGCATTTTTAACCCAGGGCATTCAAACCGCTACACAGATTGTCAGGCCGGTGCTGGTCCGGGATGTCCATGACGGCCCGGAGAACCCGTTCACAGACGCGGCTGCGTTTTCATTGTCCCGGATCACACTGGTGGAAGACCAGCCGGTCCTGCTGGAAGATATTTACCTGCACCCGGTATTGTTTAAAGGGATTGATACCTATGATTTTGAAACTGCGTCGCTTTCCATGGTGGTCTGTGATCATTATCACCTGGTGCCGGAGGCTGGCCATCAGACCTACAGCATCCTGGTGCCTGATACGGATAAAGCGGGCCTATTAGGGCTTGTGGAATCAGAACCCATCCTCGAGGTCCGGCGGCTGCTTGATTTTCCGCAGAACCCGGGGGCCGTTTTTTCCAGGCTTTTCTGCCGGACGGACCGGTTCGCATTTTCACAGACCATCCGGCTTGATCATGTATAAACCCATAACTTAGACCGGTCATGGGGAAACAAATAACTGAAGACAAGGATAGGATGGCTGTAACAATCAGGAGATAGATATGAAAAACAGGGGATATTACGGCAACTACGGCGGTGCATTTCTGCCGGAAATACTGGTGGCCACGTTTGATGAACTTGAAACCGCGTTTGAACAGATTAAACAGGACCCGGCATTCTGGCAGGCGTATGAATCGCTTATGGCCACCTATTCCTGCCGTCCCACACCGCTGACCTTTGCAGAAAACCTGACCCGGGAACTGGGCGGTGCAAAGATCTATATTAAACGTGAAGACCTGAACCATACCGGTGCGCATAAAGCCAACAATGTCATGGGTCAGGGGCTACTGGTCAAGCGGATGGGCAAAAAGAGGGTAATCGCAGAAACCGGTGCAGGCCAGCATGGTGTGGCCACTGCCACCATGGCAGCCAAATTCGGATTTGAGTGCACCATTTACATGGGAGAGGTGGACGTGATTCGGCAGCGGCCCAACGTGTTCTGGATGGAACAGATGGGCGCCACCGTAGTACCGGTAACCGACGGAACGCGTATTTTAAAAGATGCCATTAATGAAGCATTCCGGGACTGGGTAACCCATATGGACACCACCCACTATGTACTGGGTACGGCCTGCGGCCCCCATCCGTTTCCGGAAATGGTATCGTATTTTCAGTCTATCATTGGAAAGGAAGCCAGGCAGCAGGTGCTTGACATGACCGGCAAGCTGCCCAAACGGGTCTATGCCTGCGTGGGCGGCGGGTCCAATGCCATGGGGCTTTTTTCCGGCTTTTTCAATGATCCGGTTGAACTGGTGGGTGTTGAGGCCGGGGGCAAAGGGCTTTCTTCGGGCATGCATGCCTCGCGCCTGAAGTCAGACGATGCCAGCCCGGGCATTGCCCAGGGATATAAGACTTATTTCCTCCAGGATGACGACGGTCAGATGAAAGAGACCCACTCCATCTCTGCCGGGCTTGACTATGTCGGGGTATCTCCGATTCTTGCAGACCTGCATGAGAAACAAAAGGTCCGATTTGAAAGTGCCGTGGACACTGATGTGGTGGATGCCTTGAAATTGACCATGAAAAAAGAAGGGATCATTCCTGCGCTTGAATCGGCCCATGCCTTTGTCCAGGCGTTTAAAGAAGCACCGTCTCTTTCCGCCGACGATGTGATCATCATCAACCAGTCCGGAAGGGGAGACAAGGATATTTTCACAGTGGCAGACGCGGTTGACGATCCTGAATGGAAACAATTCATTAAAGAAAAGGCCAAGGAATATCATGCTTGAATCTTATATCAAACAGAAACGCAAAGAAAAACAGATCCTGCTGATGACCCATATTGTCATGGGATACCCGTCCTTTGAAGCGTCCTATGAGATCGTCGAAGAGATGGTGGCAGCCGGTGTGGACCTGATGGAACTGCAGATTCCGTTTTCAGAACCCATGGCAGACGGTCCGGTGATTTTAAAAGCCAATCAGCGGGCGATTGATGCCGGTTCCACGATTGAAAAATGTTTTGAATTTGCACAAAAAGTGGCAGCTGCGTTTCCCATCCCGTTTTTGTTCATGAGCTATGCCAATATTCCCTATAAATACGGGATGGAACAATTCTCTGCCCGGACCGCCCGGATCGGGCTTAAAGGAGCGATTGTACCGGATCTGCCGCCTGAAGAAGGTGCGGAGTACCTCAGTGCCATGAAAAACAGCCATCTTGACCCGATTTTTATTTTTTCACCGGAAACCAGCCAGGAACGGCTCGATTACCTGTCAGGTGTTGCATCCGGATTTATCTACTGCCTGGCGAGAAAAGGCGTGACCGGTAAATCCACTGCCTTCAGCGATGATCTCGCCGACTACCTTGGCCGGTGCCGAAGGGCCACGGAGTTACCCCTTGCAGTAGGGTTCGGAGTTAAGGAAAAAGCAGATATTGAATATCTCAAAGGCAAAGCAGATATTGCAGTCATCGGTTCCCAGACCATCCGTGTGGTAGAGCAGGACGGGCCCAGAGCTGCCGGCGAATTTATCAGAAGTGTTCTTTAGGATGGCTGTCGATTTAGGCAGGGGAAAAGAGATATGAGCCAAGAAACAACCGATTTTTTTAATTCGCACTCTTTGAATTTTCTGGAAATGGCCCTGCGTCACGATCACAGCGAAAGAATGGCAAATCCGGACGGCTACGGCAGACGCAGGGGGGATTGCGGCGATGAGGTGGAGTTTTTTCTGCTCGGCGATTCAAAAAAACTTGAGACGGTTTCTTTTTTTATTCAAGGGTGTGTTCATACCACTGCCTGTTGTAACACCATTGCCTGTTTTGCCGAAGGCAGATCCACTGAACAGGCCTGGCAGATTACGCCGGAGAAGATCGCAGACTTTCTGCAGACTCTTCCGGACGACCATTTTCACTGCGCAGAACTGGCTGCAGGGGCTTTTTACAGGGCGTTAAAAGATCTTTCCTGACTGTCAAAGCCAACCAGGTCTCCTTTTTATGTCTCTTTTTTAATCGTATAAAAGGTGTTGTAGACATGGGTCAAAAGGAGCGCGAACAGGATGGAAAAAACACCGATCATCACATTGTAATAGATGGGAGCGGTCAAAGAAAGACGGATCAGCAGGGTGGCCAGCGAATAGCCTGAATTCCGGAAGACGGCCGGGAATTGAGGCAGAAAAGACTGGGCAATCAGGACCAGGAGAATGTCGCTGAAAATCAGCACCGTGTAAAAAGACTGGAAAAAGTCAAAGCCCCTGTCGCTGAAAAGGTGGAGCCAGATATCCCAGCCGCCCATGGCCACAAAAATCAACAGCATGATCATGGATACGGTCTTTTTTGCCTTGATAAAACGTTCCAGTGAAGGGCCCGGGAAGAGAGCGTCGTCCAGGTGCTTGAGCATGGATAAGTAGACACCGAGCAACCCGAAAATCACCACTGCGCCGCCGCCATAGGAAAGAATATGCCAGATCACGTCGGTGTGGCCGCTGATATCAATGGGTTCTGGCAGGTAGGACAGTTCTTTGAACGAGCTCCTCAGAAAAATCAGGGCAAGGATTTCAAATTGTTTCCCAAGCGCTTTTGACATCGATTGGGGTAAGGTAAATATCAGACTGATCACTTCCAGGACCAGCACCAGGAAAAAAGCAAGATTGATGGCCAGGTAATGACTGGTGGGCAGACTCTTTGAAATGTGTTCAGGCAGCAGCCCCTGCCGGTTGAGTTCAATCACCCCCAGGGCGACAATAAAAATTACCACCAGAATGGCAGATACCCGCTTGTGGGTCTCTTCTTTTTTCCAGAACGCACCGATCCGGTCAAAAATGGTGGAGAACAGATTTAGCAGCGTATTCATTGGGGCATTTTATGCCCTGGTCTCAAGCATGTCAAGAAGCAGGATTCAGGCTTGACAGATTCTTATTTTTCAACCACCATACGGCTGATGTTCACGATAAGCCATTTACCTGAATGGAGGGATCATGTCTGAAAGAAACGCCTTCGGGTGTGTAATCATTGCCTTGCTTTTTCTGCCGCTGCTATGGGCCTGCTCAGACAGCAAAACAAAAGAGGAAGCGCCTGCAGTCTTAACGATCAATGAATACCAGATGACCAGGGAAGCGTTTCAGGCCGTCTGTCAGGCTGACCTGGAGTTCAATGAAGCGTATAAAACCAGTATGGAAGGCCAGAAAATTATTCTGGACCGGATTATTCGAAAGGAACTGCTGATCCAGGCTGCCAAAAAACGGGGCCTTGACAAGCAGCCTGAGTTCATGGCCGCCATTGAACGTTACTGGGAAGCCACCCTGATCAAGCTGCTCATGCAGGAAAAGGGAGAGGAAATAAAGAAAACAACGCTGGTCACCCAGAAAGAGATCGAGGCGGCTTATCAGGCGCATAAGGCGGCCAACGCCTCTCTGCCGCCGCTGTCCAAAATCGAAAAGCAGATTGCAGACCAGATTCTGGCAGAAAAGAAAACCCAAGCCCTGGATAAATGGATCAAATCCCTTTATGAAAAGGCCGATATCATCATTGACGAAAAGATTTTTACGCAATAACCCGGATGCGGCCGCCATTTTTTATCGCAGAAACAGCCGGCTTTTTTGTATCCTTGCGTTATGTATCATTGCTTTATCAGGGCCGGTCTGGGCAGGCGATGAAACAGACTGGCTGACACTTGAAACCCGGTATACCGTGATCCGGTATCCTGATTCTGAAACGCTTGTCACTTTTAACCGCGCTATTGAGTACGGCAGCGGGTGGTGGGCCCAGGCAGACTCCCCAGCCCTTTTAAACACGGCCCAGAACCGTCAGATCGTCCAGATTAAAACCGACGCCATCTATGAGCGGGTCCAGGAAATCCTGGATATGAAAAAAAAGATGGCACCGGTCACCATCCTGGTTTACCCGGACAAGGCTGCACTGGAAGATGCCTTTTTTGACACCTATGGCCAGCCCTGCCCTTTCCGGGGCTGGTATGAATTCAAAACCAACACCATCTGCCTGAATGCAAAAGACTGCCATGAGGGCATGCTTGCCCATGAAATCGCCCACAGCGTCATTGATCATTTCCTCCAGGTCCGGCCGCCTAGCAACACTGCCGAGATTCTTGCACGGTATGTGGA
>CAZLNA010000079.1:0-8006 GCA_964560485.1 uncultured Desulfobacula sp.
GTGAATACTCAATACTGGTGCTCTGGTAGGTCGTGCAGATCTCTTTATGGGTTTTGAGAATAAACCGGTTGAACTCATCCTGGAAATTCCCGCGCTTTGCCTTCCCGCTCAGTCTGCGTAAAAGCTCATACCGTTCATATAGAATCCAGACTGCCTCTTTTTCGATTTCAGGATCTTTAATCGTGGTTTTAAAATTCAGCAGTAAGGAAAGGTCGACTGTCTTTTTCTGCTGCGGGATCTTGATGCCGGCCTCTTTATAGACAATTTTTGAAAACCAGGAAAATCCGGAATAAGGGATAAACAAGGTCTTGAACCGATACTGGGGAAATTGTTCATTCAGCTGGCGGACCGTCAGCATATTGGACGGATCCGTGATCCCGAACAATATGGTATTCTCCTTGAACACCAGTGGAATAATTTTCTGCTCAGCAGACCTCTGCCGGCCCAGGATCTGCACAAGACGGGAGCGGTCCTGCTCGTTAAAAATAAAATCGCTGATGGACCTGAACGGGACATGAAAAAGGTTGAACAGTATTTTCTGCATCTGGCTGATGGAGACCTGGCCGGTTTTCAGCAGCAGGCTGATAAAAGGGATATCCTGTTCAAGAGACCGTGCCCTGGTTTTTTCCATGGCATCCCTGCCCAGAAGGCCGCTTGATACCAGCTCGGATTCAATGGTGTGCAGCTTGCTGTGTTTGTGCAGGATATGGTAATTATCCAGCGGGGTGATCAGGTTCAGGTCACAGAGAATCATTCCCAGCAGGCGGCTCTGTGTGGACCCCACGGCATTCTGCCGTTTATGCTGAACCGCCAGGGCTGTTTCAATATCCTCTGCACGGACCAGACCTTCCCTTATGAGCAGTTCGCCGGTTTTCACCGGCGTGTCTGCCGGTGCTGCAATGATTTTATCTGCCTGATTCATGCCAGGTTCCCTTTACTTTTCCCTTTTTTTTGAAGAACTCACCGGCAGGGTGATCACAAACCGGGTACCGGCACCGGCTTTGGTGTCACAGACAATATTGCCGTTGAGTTCTTTAATGATGGAATGGACAATGGAAAGCCCCAGGCCGGAGTTCTTGCCGCCGACTTTTGTGGTGGTGTAGGGCTCAAAAAGGGTCTCTTTAATTTTCTCATCAATGCCCGGTCCATTGTCTGCCACAATGATTTCAATATTGCCGGGCAGCCGCTTTTTCTCATCAATCATAATTTTGGCGGATTCTGAAATCAGCCGGGTGGAAATCGAAATTTTCCCCCCTTCATCAAGTGCTTCAGCCGCATTTTTGATCAGGTTGATAAACACCTGCTTCAGTCCGTCCCGGTCGGTCTTCACCATTGGAATGTCCGGGTCTATGGAAATGGAGGCCTCGATCCGTTTGGGCAGGAGGATCGATTTTTTCAGGATATCGAGGATATTGCGGCACAACTGGTTGATATCCAAAGGTTCAAACCCGTCAATCCTCGGTCTTGAAAAGCTTTTCAGCTTATCCAGCAAACCTGAGACCCGGCTCATTTCCTCCCCGATCACTGACAACTCGCCCTGGGCCGGATGCTTGTCCGGCAGTTTCAGCCGCAGGGTCTCAATGTAGTTTTTAATTATGGAGATAGGATTGTTTATCTCATGGATCACTTTATCTGTCAGCGTGGAATAGGCTTCCATCTTTTTTTCATGAATGTCCACAGCATATTCTTTATGAAACCGCAGGCTCTGGATACAGACACCGGTCTGCCGTGAAAACAGGCTGACCAGGCTGGCATTTTCATTCAAATCTCTGGCAGAGGCCGGATTCACGCCCAGGGCCATGACACCGAAGGCTTTTTCTGATGTGTGAATGGGAACGCAATAAATTCCTTTGGCTTCAAGCAGCCGGGTAATCTGAATATCTGAAATCGCCTGCTTTTCTTCCGGCGGCTTGTCGAGACTGCTTAAAATCGCCTGGGATTTAACGCTTTTCACCAGGATGCTCGACTGGTTTGACATGGGCAGGGCAATGCTTTTGATGATTTTATGGGACTTGTCATTGGGAGAACAGAACCCGGTCAGAATATTTTTTTTCTCGTCCAGGAGAAAATAAAAGACCCGGTCCACATTGAAAATAATCTTAAATCCGTTCTGGGCCGTATCGAGGACAGAATCAATGTCTTTTGCATGGAGCAGGTTCTGGAGGGTGCCGTAAAAAAGGGAAAAGTCTTTTATCTCTTCTGTAAGAACCTCCTGGGGCACTGTGTCGTCCACATTTTCCATGTCAATGCCCAGGCTTTGGGCCATTTCAGAGACCTCGTTCTCTGCTTCTTCGCACAGCTGTTCCAGGCGCTCCTGGGGAAGATCGGTCAGCGGGAGGATATAGGGAATCTTATCAGATGCCTCTTTTTTGGCCAGCATATTTGAAATATATACAATTTTGACATGGGAGAGCGCACCTTCGATCTGCTCAATGGGTTCATTGATAAACAGAACCGCGTCTGAAATCAACGGATTCAGATCCCACTGGTTAAACAGCCAGGCACTGACCTGGGGGGTATCAATGTCAAACCGCTTGAATTCTTCTGAAAGCATCTGGCTTTCATTTGCCGATGACGCCACAATGGCCTTATAATCGTCCGGAAAATTCTGCATCAGCACCAGGCGGCCAATATCGTGAAGCAAGCCTGCCAGAAAGAATTCATCCGGGCTGGAGAAATTATTTTCAACGGCAATTTTCCGGGCCAGTACACCGCACTTATAACTGTGGTACCAGAAATTGGAGAGATCAAAACCGTCCACCGGGCGGGTGACCTTGAAAAAATGCATGGCAGACGTGGAAATTGCCATGTTGCGGATGCTGTCAATGCCAAGGTAAACCACTGCGGTTTTAATACTGTTCACTGCCTTTGGCAGGTTCACATACGGAGAGCCGATAATCTGAAGCAGCCTTGAAGAGAGTGACGGGTCCGCCGAAATAATCTGGATCAGCTCCTCGATGCTGGTCTTCTCACTGTTGCAGGCCTTGATCAGCTTTACCATCACCTGGGGAAGCTGGGGCAGGTTTTTTGACTGCGTTAGTTTTTCAAAAATAGTATCAACCATAGCCCAAACGTATACTAAACCGATTAAAAAATCACAATTTTTTTCCGTGCACCAACGTCATTTTTCTATATGAATTTATGAGGGGAAAAGCAATACTTTTGAGGCAATAAAATGAAAAATTAATACAATTTTTTCATATTTTTTTAATAAATATAGGCGGGCCTTATATTTTCGCCGGCTTACAGAGCATGTTTTTTTTCACAGAGAGCCGGCCGCATTTTTGACAGGAAAATTTTATTTTTTGCAGCTTTGGTTTGCAGACCAGCTTGGCATCCATGGTGGAAACCCCGCATTTTTGACAGACCCAGGCTTTTTCAACGTCATTGGGTCCGGTCAGCATCCCGTTTTTCTTCTTTATTTTATTGCAGGATTTGCACGCATGTTTGACTTTTCCCATGACCTTGTCCCTACCCATATAATTAGCGTCTGTGTTATTGCCTCTTATAAAGATAGGTGCGTTTTTTTTTAAGTCAACGACAGCTGGAGGCACTTGGGGTCTGAGGATATCTATCGCGCATACCCGGCCGGCAGCCGGAAACTCAGAAATGAATCAGGAAGCTGGCAGAATGCTGCCGGTTTGCATTCACTGGGCAGTTCAGGTGGTTTTTTTCGCTTCTGCAGACAGGATATAGTCGCCCAGCTTTTTGTCGTCACCCAGAATATGGTTCAGGATCCAATTGTTCAGCGTCACCAGGAGCTTGTCAATGGCTTTGTCATCATACGATGCAAATTTTTCACGAAAGATTTTGATTTTCTTGATCAAATCCTTGTGTTCCTGTTTATGCTTCTGTGTATCAGGATAATAATAAATATCCATGTACTCTTCTTCGAGTTTGAAATGATGATTCACATACATGGCCAGAAATGCAACCGAATATTTAAGGACATCCTTTCCCGTATCATTTGCTTTTGCTTCTTTGACCTTGAAAAAAAGGTCCATCAGCTGCCTGTGCTGAAAATCCTGCCAGACAACGCCGGTGTTGTATTTTTCACCAAGTGACATGAATCTCCTCCAGTAAGTACCGGGTTAAATGTGCTGGAACACCTGTACGCTTCTGTATCAGGCCTATAGGTTGACGATATCAGTTTTTCGCGCGCAGCTCAAGTGGGAGATCATCCGGCTCTTTTTTGCTTGAATCCGAATTCCGGCACTGGTATCTGTGTAGTCAAAGGCGCAATAAACAAGCGCATCCCAAAAAGAACGGCAGGAGTGTTGAATGCAGCTCACGTGGCTTGGCACAGCAGGGTTTGAAATAAAAACAAATGGTTCTGTATTCTTGCTGGACCCATTTTTATCACGCCATCCACACGCCACTCCCTTCCAGCCGCTCTCAACAGACGACCTGAATCAAGCGGACCAGATTTTCATCTCCCACGGCCACTTTGACCATGTGTCTGATGTACCGGCCATCGCCGGCAGGACCGGAGCCATGGTATTTGCATCAACACCTGCTGCAGACCGTCTGGAAAAACGGCTGGCTGGCAGCACTTCCCTGGTCAGGGTCGATCGGGACAGGGTTGAATATGCCCTGCCTGACTATACTGCCCAGGCATTTTTCAGCCGCCATATCCGCTTTGATGCAAAACTTTTTTTTTCCACGCTGATGAAGATTCATGTGAAACTTCCGCTCTACCTCCCTTTGTTGACCCGCTATCCGTGCGGCCAGACCTTAAGCTGGCTCTTTACGGTTGACAGCAGAAGCGTTTTGTTTTTCGGTTCTGCAGGGTCACCCCCGGCAGAACTGGCACAATATAGAGGCTTGGCAGTGGATACGCTTTTGCTGCCGGTCCAGGGCCACTCCAGAATCATTGATATCAGCCTGAACTACATTCGTGCCATCCGGCCCGGGCGGGTCATTGTCCACCATTTTGATTCGTTCTGGCCGCCCATATCAAAAACAATAGACCTGACGCCGCTTACAGAACAGGTCGAAAAACAGTTCCCGGACATTGAGGTCATTATACCCGAGATCAACCAGCCCCTGCCGCTGTAGATTTTCCATGCGGCAAACCGCCGGACCCGTTAAAAAAGCCCCCTCTCAGGCAGTCACACTTTTACCATAAGAAATATTTTGAATCGTAATGCGGAACAAACATGGTTTTCTGCCAGAATCGAAGCGAAAACAGGATACCGGGTTTTTCCAGGAGACGGTCCGGCACAAGATGGTACCACTGATACCCCATCTGTTGAAAATAGCGCTCAAGGGCCGGAGCCATTCCCAGGTCCCTGGCTGCAACCCAGACCGCTTCACGCTGACATCGGGATTTTATGAAGAGCTGAGCTATTTTAGTATTAAACCCGTTTTCAAAAAAGAGGTCTTTGGCCAGTTTATAATTTTGAAACCGGCACCAGGCATCCTTAAGTGCAATAGCGGTCATGATCAACCCATTGATACCCATGATGACAGAGCCGGATGCCATTGCCATCCGGTCGTCAGCAGACAGAAAAACAGCAAGACCGGTAAAGACGCCAGACCAGAGCATTCCGGCAAAAGCGCTTAGCAGCAGCCATCTGCCCACCCGGCCAAACCGGCAGGCTCTTTTGTACAGGATCAACAGAGGAACAAGATTCACCCCCTGCCTGTTAAGCAGTGTCTCCATGTTTGAATTCAGTAAAAAAGGTTCATCATTGAACCTCATGAATGCAGAATCCGGGTTTAAAAGTCAAGGAAAAGACGGGTTAAAAAAAGCCTGCGCCCGAAGGCGCAGGCTGCACTAAGGAGAATAGGAAAATCAGGAAACGATTTCCCTTCGGTCGGACATATCCACAAGGGTTCGCTCCCTTGCCTTGTCAATGCCCAGCGCTTTGCGCTTTTTGTCAATATGTTCAATCATCATCCGCGCGATCTCCATGGGGTCAGAGGCGGTGCCCCACTTGCCATATCCCTCTTTTTCAAGCCCGTTAAACATCAGGTCATGAAAACGGGTCCCCTTGATCGATGGAAACCCGACCCCAAAAACAGTGAAAACGCCGGATGCCACAAAATACTGACCAATGGCCAGCGCTTTTTCACTCATCCACTCCGGCGCACAACCGGCTGCAGGCAGATCTGCGATGCTGTTGCCCAGGCCACCGGCCTGAACCATGGCCGTTGCAGCGATCAGAATCCGGGTATTGTCCACACAGGACCCCAGCCCCAGGACCGGCGGCATGCCCACGGTTTCACAGACTTCTGAGAGCCCGGGGCCTGCAAGCGGCGCAGCTTCAGGCACCAGGAGACCGGCTTTGGCCAGAGCAATCTGAGAACACCCGGTCTGCAGGACCAGAACATCCTTTTTGATCAGCTCCTTAACCAGGGCCACATGCACGGAATCCTGCTGTACCTTTGGGTTTGTACAGCCCACGACGCCGGCCACGCCGCGGATGCGGCCATTGATTATATTATCGTTCAAAGGCGAATAACTGCCTCTGAACGTACCGCCCAGCATGTATTCCACATACTCATGGGTAAACCCGTGAACACCGGACTGTTTCTGTTTGGGAATTTCTATGGGCATTTTTCTTGAACCGAAACGGGTGATGGCCTTTGCCAGGATCTGGTCGGTGCAGCTGCGCGGCTGAGATTCTTCAAACTCAATATGGGTCGCCCCTTCGATATGACACCGCGGATTGGTCGTGATCAGGTGGGTGTCATAGCATTTGGCCACTTCAGCCAGCCCCTGTTTGATACACTGGATATCCACAACCATGGCATCCACAGCACCCGTGACAATCACAGCTTCAGTTGAACCGAAATTCCCTGCATGGGGAACGCCGTGCCTCGACATCATTTCAGCGCCTGAGCAGCACATGCCGACAAGGTTGATCCCTTTGGCCCCTTTCGCCCTGGCTTCTTCAATATAAAAGGAATCATTGACCGCAGCCAGCATTCCCTCAAACATGGCAGGTTCATGGCCGTGAACAATGATATTCACATGGTCTTCCTTGAGCACCCCCATGTTCACGTCTGCCAGAAGCGGCGACGGGGTTCCGAACATGATATCGGATAATTCCGTTGCCACCATGGAGCCGCCCCAGCCGTCTGCCAGTGCGGTCCGGCTGATCTGCTTCATCAGGTTTTTATAATCCTGGTCACAGCCGATATGGCTGCGGCTCATCATCTCCATGACTTCGATCATGGCCCCCCTGGGCATGATACCGTCTTTTCGCCACAGTTCTTTTGTGGCCTCCGGTGCCCTCCGGGTAAACGGCATTTCACCGTCAACATTGGAAAAGGTTTTCTCAAGTTCATCACACAATTCAAGTGCCACAGTGTTGGCGTCTTTTCCTTCAACCTCAATGCCGATGGATTTGGCCACCCGCTCCAGCTTGTGGGTATCGTCAATGGTAAAATCCTTGATTTTTCCTTCGACAATGCCCCGGAACAGGTGAAGGATGTGGCGGCCGTGATCATTGTGGGATGCTGACCCGGATGCCACGTTACGGCCGAAGTTCCTGGCGGCAATGGTATCAATGGTGGCGCCGCAGACACCCACCTTTTTATACGGATCCCTCGGGTTGAGGCGGCAGGGGCCCATGTAGCAGTGTTTACAGCAGGCAGATTCCGCACCAATGGGACAGGCCTTCATGTCATAGCCCCGGTCAAGGTCGAGTGTCACACCGTCTTTTCTGGCTTTTGCAAGCATTTGCTGGGTGGCTTCGCAAGTGGTGCGCTCTTCAACACCTGGCAGGGTTTTCTCTTTTTTTTCACTGGCCATATCGATCTCCTTAAGCTTGGTTCTTGCTTGAATGAAATATCTACACGCGCAGGAATCCTGATGGCTTCACTTGGAAAAAGCCTTCCTGCCCATTATCAAGAGTTAACCTTAGAGATTGATTTAAAACGGATTTTATTCCATTACAGGCCTGCTTAAAAAAAATCAGCCGATGACATCGCCTCCGGCAAAACGCGGCTCGTGAAGCGGAATCAGGATATCGGCCGAGGCTTTGACGGTTTCCATG
>CAZLNA010000080.1:0-7972 GCA_964560485.1 uncultured Desulfobacula sp.
GCCATACAGCGGGTGGACCGGAAGCGGATCATCACAGTGATCAGTGATATCAAGGAAGATGAGGCCAATGCACAGGAGATTGTCTCTGATTTAAGAGCGCGATTCCTGCCCGAACTGACTGCACGGTTTCCCGGGGTGACCTATGATCTGGAAGGCCAGGCCAAGCGGACCCAGGATCTTGTGACAAGCCTGCAGAAAGGGTTCGGGCTCTGCGCCATGATTGTTTTCCTGCTCCTGGCCAGCCAGTTCAAATCATATATCCAGCCCTTCATTATCATGACAGCGATTCCGTTCGGCCTCATCGGTGCGGTGTTCGGCCACCTGGTCATGGACCGTCCCCTGACCATGTTCAGTCTTTTCGGGATCGTTGCCCTCTCAGGAATTGTGGTGAACGATTCGTTGATCCTGATTGATTTTATTAATACCAAGGTCCGCAGCGGCATGCGGCTGTTTGACGCGGTTGTGGAGGCCGGTAAAAACCGTTTCCGTCCGGTCTTGTTAACCTCTGTAACCACAGTGGCCGGACTCTTCCCACTGCTGCTTGAAACCAGCTTCCAGGCCCAGTTTCTTATCCCCATGGCCGTGAGCATCAGCTACGGCCTCATGGCAGCCACGGTGCTGACACTTGTTTTTGTTCCTTCGCTTTATGTGGTGCTGGAGGATATGGCCGGGCTGTTCAAAGCAGGGCCGGAAAGCGGTGCAGATTAGCGCACTGCTTCATAACTGCTGCGGCAGATCTTGGCTGAACACGGGCAGGAGGAAAGATGGACGATATTTTTAACAAAGCATTCTGGATCAGACAATGGGAAACGGACAAGGGCGGTGACACATACCGCGTTCACCGAGGCTTTTCCACACCGGCCTACTGGGACAAGGCGGCTGTGACCTATAACCTGGATGCCCATGAAATCAAAAACCGCAAAATCGAAAAAACCCTGAACCAGTTCAAGGCAGCCAATCTTTTGTTCGACAATATGCGCGTTCTCGATATCGGCTGCGGCACCGGGCTGCTTTCCATTGCACTGGCAAGGCAGGGTGCCCGTGTGATTGGGCTTGATTTTTCACCCGGAATGCTTGAACGGTTTAAAAAGGAGATTCCCGAGTCACTGAGAGATCAGATCACCCTGGTCTGTGAAGACTGGCAGGAGATTGACATCGAACAAAAAGGCTGGGCTGGTCAATTTGATCTGGTCATCGCGTTCATGTCGCCTGGTGTGGCCACACCTGAAGCCATGTTTAAAATGATGGCATGCTCAAAAAACGGCTGCGCCATCAGGGGATGGGCTGCCAAACGGGCTCACCCCATCCTGTCAGAACTGTGGGCCGTGATCATGGGAGAACCGCTTGAAGACAAACCCCAGAGTATTTTGTACAAGATCAACCTGCTTTTTTCCATGGGCATTTTCCCGGACATCACCTTTGACATGATCGAATGGAAGCAGACCGTTCGGATTGAAGAAGAACTGAACAATCAGGTGGCATTCTTCGGTAAAGTGACCCAGCGCCCGGCAGAAGAGCTTTCTGCGATTATTCTGCCCTGTCTTGAACAGCACGCTGAAAATGGTGAGATTGTGCGCAGCCAGAGCGGCCTGACCGCTACTGCAGTCTGGACGAATTCGATTCAGGAAAACCGCTGATGCAATACCGCACAACCGCCAGGGCCATCTGTTGGATTATCATTGTCTGCGGGGCGGCCATGGCATGTGCGTTTCCATTTTATTTTGAATCGCCATCCATGTATTACAAGCTGGGCTGGGCCAAGACCTTTCTGAGATCGGGGAAGGTGACCGGTATCCTTGCCGGCGGCCTGATCATGATCCAGGCTGTAACAGCAGCAAGGCCTGGCTGGCTTGAAAAGATATTCGGTCTTGACAGGCTCTGGCAGTTTCACCGGGGAAACGGCATCGTGTTGACACTGATCGCGCTGTGTCACCCCATACTGGTGTTATGGGCAGATGATTTTTCATTTTTTCCGATGGAAAAACGCTACTGGCCTGAGTTTACAGGGATCGGGCTTCTTATCCTGCTGGCAGGTGTCACCCTTACGGCGCTTTACCGGAAACGGTTTTGTCTTGGCTGGCAGACATGGTTCATGGGACACCGGATCACCACCATCCTGGTGATTGGCATTACCTTCATCCATGTCCGGTTCGTCAGTAAACCATTTGAAAGCGGTATTCCCTTTTATCTGCTGATCATCGTTTTTCTGGCGGCTGTCTTTTTCTGGGCTTTCAAGCAGGCATTAAACGCCGGTTTTTTCAGTTCGAAATGGTCGGTTCGGAAGATAGAACCGATTGCCAGGGATGCCTGCGCCGTAACCGTTCAAAAGAATAACCGCCAGCCGTTTTCACACCTGCCGGGCCAGTTTGTTTTTTTTACACCAGTGGGATCCGAGCTTGCTGCCCAGTCCCATCCGTTCACCATTTCTTCATGGCACCCGGATCCTGATAAATTGAGATTTATCATCCGGGCGGCAGGAGACTTCACCCGGCAGATCCCCGGCCTTGCGCCAGGGGACACGGTACGGCTTGACGGCCCTTATGGCTGCTTCAGCCACGTGCTAAGGGCCCCGGCGCCGCTTGTCATGATTGCCGGCGGAATCGGCATTACCCCCATGTTGAGCATGATCGAGTATATGGCAGACAGGAAAGATGACCGCCCCGTGGTATTGATCTGGTCCAGCCGGACAAAGGATCACCTGTTTTATCTTCAGCAGCTGGCAGAGATATCAGCCGCATGGCCGGCATTTGAATTTTATCCGCTCCTTACCCGGGAGATCTCCGGGGAAACCCTTTATCAGCGCCTGGATGAAGCGAGTCTTAAACACCTTCTTCAATCGTGGCCCAGACAGACAGATATTTTTATCTGCGGGCCTCCCGGACTTGCCAGGGGCCTTAAACAGCCGCTCAAGGCGCTTGGATTTTCAACAGCCCGGGTTTACACCGAATCATTCGTGCTTTAATGTATGGGTATTGCATGCCGGCCGGTTTCACAGATCGCCAGGCCATTGTCGTCTGACGAACACGCATCCGGCCTTCATGCCCAACGATGAATCCAAAGGAGTTATATCATGAAGTATACCCGGATAATGATTTCGGCTTTGCTGTTGCTGCTGTCAGCCTGGACCGTACAGGCTGCTGAGTGGAAACTTGATGCTGCCCACGCTGAAATTCGTTTTGATATTCAGCATATTTACGTTAAAACCAGTGGCCAGTTCACCAAAGTGGATGCGGCTATTCTGTTTGACCCGGATCATCCTGAAAAGAGCCGGTTTGATTTCACAGTGGGGGTTAAAAGCATCAATACGCTGAACACCAAGCGGGACAATCACCTGATGTCCAAGGATTTTTTTAATGCAGACAAGTATCCGCAAATGCGCTTTGTTTCAAAACAGGTGCGGCATGTCAAAGGAAACGAATATGCGGTTGAAGGTATCCTGACCATTAAGGATGTATCCAGACCCATTGTGGTGCCTTTTTATTTTTACGGCCCTGGAGAACATCCTTTTGATAAAAAATTAAAGGTGGTGGGGTTTGATGCCTCCTTTTCCATTAACCGCCTCGACTACAAGGTGGGCAGCGGCAAGTTTTTTAAAATGGGTGTGGTCGGCGATACTGTAAATATCAGAATGGCGATCGAGGCACTGGCGAAAAAATAAGGCGGTCTGCAAGGCACTGCCCTGTATCTGAAGGGTGGGGGATTAAAACGGGTCTGTTACGGAAGAATGCCTGGCATGGGTGTCGTACCATCCCGGGATCGGTTTGCCTGTCAGCGTGGAAAAGGCCTCTCGGAAAATCCTTCCAAGAGGATGACGGCGCCATTTGCCAAAATCACCAAAGTTATCGTATAAAAAGAAGATCTGTTTATATTTTCTGATGATCTGGTCCCTTGTCTTCCATCTGCCAGGCAGTTCCCTGCCGAACAGGCCGCTGGCCCCCTGTTCAAACCGGTGGTGGGTCTGGTTTCCCTCCCTGGCCGGTACAGGCTCTTTCAGGCGCGCGATACCGCTTTGCTGGATGGTTTTATACCCGGTGTAGCCAAGGCGGGAGAGCAGGTCGATTTCTTCAAGCAGCTGTTCAAAGTGGACTTTTTCAGATTCCAGTGACAGGTATGCGGGTTTCTCTTTGAATTCAAGCAGCGCCTTGAGGCAGACCCGATCCATGCCTTCCACATCGATTTTCAGGTAATATGGGATGCCGTATTTCTCAAGACACTCCGTAAAACAGACCGCCGGCACTTCAATGATTTTGTTCCGGGTCCCCAGCTTTTCGTTTCTTTCCGCCCAGGTTTCACAGACCGTTCCCCAGACCGTGTCATCCAGATTTTTGTAGAACCGGACGGTCTGACCGGCCCTGTCCCGATCGTCCGGATCAATGATGGCGCCTTGAACGATAATCATACGGCCGGATGTGATCTCTTTGGAAAAACGTTTCTGGCAATGCCGGATCAAGTCGGGATCTGCCTCAAACCCGATGACCCGGAACCCTTTTTTTAGATAGAAAAGGGAATCTTCACCTTTGTGGAGGCCCACATCAAATATGGTCGGCAGATTGTCACATGGCGGTTGTAATGGCATGGTTGATTCTGTGACGTCAGAACAGGCAGTGTTTTATTTTAGTTGATTCTGAGTGTTTTCTATACAGGTTTTGCAGGCCTCGGCATCATTTTTAATGCCATCACTGGCATGAAACGCTTCGATCCATTCTTTCCCGCATTTTGGACAATTGTCGATAAACGCAATGAATTCAGAAAACCGGCTGAAGGTTTCTTTGTCCAGGGCGTGTTCCATACGGCATGCCGTCTCTTCCGCATCATCGCTTTCAATTTTAAGGATGCGGACGAGAAAATCTTTTAAAACGATATGCCGCTTTTCGATTTCCACAGCAATTTTTTTTCCTTTAGGCGTCAGGGTAACGTAGCCATAGGGCTCATAATTGATCATGCCGTTGGCTGCCAGTTTTTTGAGCATTCCGGTAACAGAGCCGCGCTTGATATCCAGAGCGCTTGCAATGTCTTTTGAACGGGCAACCGATTTGGTGGTCTGCAGTTTGAGGATCGTTTCAAGATAATCTTCAAGGCTTTCTGACAGTATTGATTTGTTTTGCATGCGTGTTTCCCCTGGATTCGTAATTTATTCATGTTTATCCCTGAAAAAAGAGTAAGTCAATTAATTCTTTTCATGGGATCTCTTATTCTTCCTGCGGGGATGCAAAAGTTAGCTTTATGCAACTATTTTTCAAGGAACCGTTTTGTTGGCAGTCCAGGTGGGATATTTGTCTTTTAAAGGTTGTCAGAAAGAAAAACAAGATTATAATAAATGAAACATCCAGTGGAAAAAAATATGAACCCTATGCAACGTATTTATGAGGTGGCCTATGTCGGATGAAAACACGCCTATTACACCGGAAATTGTTGAAGATGAAAATGGCCGGGAAAAAGGTCAGCTGATTCAGCAGACTGCCAAGCCCGATATTCTTTACATCATACCCATCACCGGACGGCCCCACCTGCCAGCCCAGGTTCAGCCCCTGGTGGTCAGTAAAAAACGGTGGGAGCAGACGCTGATCAAAGCCTCAAAAGAATCAAAAAATCTTCTGGGTATCGCCTATGTGCAGGAAGTAAAGGGAAAGTATGTATACAAGGAAGATTTTCCCAAAGTCGGCTGTGTGGTCCGTATGATGAACATTACGGATGTTCAGGGCAATGTCCAGTTTATTGCCCAGGGCCTGGAGCGTTTTCGAATCAAACGCTTTTTATCCGATAAACCGCCCTTTGTGGCCCGGGTGGAATATTTTGAACCGGTCAAAGAAGATGAAAATGAACTCAAAGCCTATGCCATTGCCATTATCAATGCCATCAAGCAGCTGCTCTCTTTAAACCCGCTCTATTCAGAAGAACTCCGGCAGTACCTTGGCATGTTCAGCCCGGACCAGCCCGGTCCGCTGACCGATTTCGCAGCAGGGATCACAACCGCGTCCGGCGATGACCTTCAGCAGATACTGGAATCCGAAGAGCTCATGGACCGGATGAAAAAAGTGATGATGCTGCTGCAAAAGGAAATTGAAATTGCCAAGCTCCAGAGCAAGATCCAGAAAGATATCAATACCCAGGTGGATGACAATAAACGCAAATTTTTCTTAAAGGAACAGCTTAAAGCCATTCAAAAAGAGCTCGGCCTTCAAAAAGATGACAAAACCTCAGATGTTGACAAGTTCAAAGAAAAATTTGAAGCGCTCAATCCGCCCGAACATGTGGTCAAACGATTTGAAGAGGAAATCGAAAAACTCTCGGTTCTTGAAACAGGATCTTCAGAGTACGGGGTGACCCGGAATTATCTCGACTGGGTAACATCTTATCCCTGGGGGGTCTATTCCAAAGACAATATTGATATCAAACGTGCTGAAAAAATCCTTGACCGGGATCATGCAGGTCTTTCCGATGTAAAGGAACGGATCATTGAGTTTTTTGCGGCAGGGATTTACAAGCAGGATATATCCGGATCCATCATCCTTTTTGTCGGCCCCCCGGGCGTGGGAAAAACCTCAATCGGCAAATCAATTGCTGAAGCCCTGGGCCGGAAATTTTACCGGTTCAGTCTTGGCGGAATGAGGGATGAGGCTGAAATAAAGGGACATCGCCGCACTTACGTGGGGGCTCTGCCCGGCAAGCTGGTCCAGGCGCTGAAAGATACAGAGGTCGCCAACCCGGTGATCATGCTGGATGAGGTGGATAAAATCGGAATGTCTTATCAGGGAGATCCGGCATCAGCGCTGCTTGAAGTCCTTGATCCTGAACAGAATTCTGAGTTTCTCGATCACTACCTTGATCTGCGCCTCGATCTGTCCAAAGTCCTTTTCATCTGTACGGCAAATACGCTGGACACCATTCCAGCCCCGCTTCTTGACCGGATGGACAGGATCAATCTTTCCGGCTATATCACCCAGGAAAAAATGGAAATCGCCAGAAAGCATCTCTGGCCCAAACTGTTGAAACGCAATAATCTGACAAACCAGATTATTTCCATCACCGATCCCACCATCCGGCATCTCATTGAAGGATATGCCCGGGAAGCAGGGGTGAGAAACCTGGAAAAACTGCTGAATAAGATTATCCGTAAAAGTATTGTCACCATTTTAAAAGAAAAGAAAAAGAAGGTCAGGGTGACCATCAATTCCCTGGAACGCTACCTGGGACCGCCCATATTCAAGCATGAAAAGAAAATGTCCGGCGTGGGGGTGGTCACGGGACTTGCCTGGACACAGCTCGGCGGTGCCACACTTCCCATAGAGGCGGTACGGGTCCATGAAGAAAATTCTGGATTTAAACTGACCGGAAAGCTCGGAGAGGTCATGCAGGAATCGGCCACCATTGCTTACAGCCATGTGCGGTCCAACCTGAAAGCCTATAAGATCGACACGGATTATTTCAACAAGGCCTTTATCCATATCCATGTGCCTGAAGGCGCGACACCCAAGGACGGCCCCAGTGCCGGTGTCACCATTGCCACAGCTATTATTTCGCTTGCAACCGGCAAGGCCATCAAACGGCCGCTGGCCATGACCGGTGAAATCACATTGACCGGAGAGGTTCTGCCGGTGGGCGGTATCAAGGAAAAAATCATTGCGGCAAGGCGGTCCAACGTCAAAGAGATCATCCTGCCCCAAGGCTGTACGCCGGAATTTAAAAAACTGCCTGATCATATCAAAGAGGGTATCACATTTCATTTTGCCCGGACTTATAAGGATGTGTATAAGGTCGTTTTTAAATGACCCCCTGCCAGGCAGTTATTCTCTTTTTACGGGTGCCTGAAAAAGGCCGGGTGAAAACCCGGCTTTCTGCCCGGCTGGATGAACGCTTTGTCCTTGATCTTTACAAAGCCTTTGTCAAGGACATGCTCGGCGCGCTTCAGAATCTTGAGCCGGTCTATCTTTTTTTCTGGCCGCCGGATAAAAAAGAAGAACTGGTCCAGTGG
>CAZLNA010000081.1:0-7970 GCA_964560485.1 uncultured Desulfobacula sp.
CACAATCCCGCCTGTTTTGGCATTTCCCTGGATACGGTGGCGGAGAATATGGGCTGGGCCGCTGCCTGACAGGCTGCGGTCTTTTCCCTTATACGTACCGTCGATCGCATAGGGCATGTGACAGGCAGAACATCCCATCCCACGATAATCACCGCGCGCCTGCCTGCCCCTGACCCCGGTATGGCAGCGCTGACATTTTTGCCGCAGAAAGGTGAATCCGGCCAGCGCCGGCTGCGCTTCGATCTGTTCCGGGGTCGGCAGGCGAAGTTTGGCCAGCTGGCTGGGAAACTGCAGGGGAAACCGGCGGATCAGGTCTGCCATATATGCGTTGTAGGCCCTGGATGTCCCGGCCGGAATCGTTCCGTCACGGTCGTCAACCCTATAGTTGCCGTAACATCTGCCGTCCGGATCTGTTGGAGGCAATCCCCAGGCTGTCAGACTGGTCTGGATCTTACCGGCTTCCGTGTTCATCAGGGACCGCTGGGTTTTATATAAATATCCCGGGTGACAGAGCCCGCAGGTATGTTTGACAATTTTCAGAGAGCCTGGATCCGGATAGAAGTCTTTGGGGCCGGCAGACCGCTTTAATGACCGAGGTATGCCCTGGTGAGCTTTTTTCTTGCGTTTTGCCTGCGGATTTCCGCCATGGCAGATCACGCAGCCGTCCGGATCACCATGGCGCTGACCGTTTCGTTTAATCAGCTGCATCATCTCGAGTTCCTGAGGGACAATATCCAGGATGCGGTCATGGCAGCCTGCTGCCCTGCACCCGGTGCCGGGTGACCCATAGGCCGGTAAAGCCGGTAGGGATGACCAAAAGAGAATTAACAGCCAGATCAAATCTGCAGGTTTCATTAACATTCCTTTTTTTGCGTTTACAGCAGATTCAGGGTCGGGTCGATAATCATGGTATTGGTCGACTATATCTGATATTTTCGTGCGAGACAAACGCAAATTGACAGGACGCAGCACCCATGGAAATCCTGGAATACCGGCTCGACCGGCTCATGGATGAAATAAAAACGCGGTACGGAAAAGGCCGGTATCATGCCGAAGCGGTCTACCGGCAGATCTTTAAGACCGGCCGGATTCGGTTGTCCGGGCTCAGGGAGTTTGAGCAGTCCCCTGCCCTGGCCCAGTCTCTGGAAAAGACGATCCAGGTTTCGCCGGGGCGTGTGACAGATGTGGTCAGGGATGGCGAATTGACAAAATTTATCACACAGTTGTCTGACGGCCTGAGGATTGAATCGGTCATTATCCCCATGACCCGCCACCAGACCCTGTGCGTTTCCAGCCAGGTGGGCTGCCGGATGGGCTGCAGATTCTGCCGCACCGCAAAAATGGGGTTTCAGCGCAGCCTTGAGCCCCATGAAATTGTGGGGCAGCTTTTCAATGCCCGGTTTGTGCTCATGGCAGAGATTAAAAATATCGTATTCATGGGAATGGGAGAGCCGTTTGATAATTTCAGCGCCGTGATGCAGGCGGTGCATGTGATGAACGAGCAGAAAGGGCTCGACGTGGCCTTTCGTCACATCACCCTGTCAACAGCCGGGCTGATAGGCGGGATCCGGGCGCTTGCCGATAAGGGCCTGACCAATATCCGGCTGGCGGTCTCCATCAACAGTGCGGATGAAACGCTTCGCTCGCAGATCATGCCGGTCAGCAGGGCGAATTCGCTCAAGGACCTGAAAGAGGCCCTCATGGCCTACCGTCTTCCCAAGCGGGGGACCTTCTTATTCGAGTATATTTTAATTAAGGGCTTAAATGATTCTTTGAAAGATGCTATACAATTGGCTGAATATATAAACCCCATGCCTGTAAGACTGAACCTAATTCCCTACAATCCTGTCGGCGGGTTTGATTTCGGATCTGTTGATGATGCACACATGCATCAATTTGCCGATATGCTCACCGATCAGGGGGTGTTTGTTGTCAAACGCTGGAGTAAAGGGCAGTCGGTCGGCGCCGGCTGCGGGCAGCTGGGCGGGGCGGCCTGCTGACAGCAGGCAGAAGCAAAGGACAATGCAGGCAGGGATGAAAAACCAAATGATGGCTGGAACATGAATTATACTGAAGGAAAAAACAAGGCCGGCGAATATCTGAGGCTGGCCTTGGGCTACATTGCCAAGCACAATCTGCCGGCCAACCCGGTAAATTACACGGTCTGGTATGACTACGTATCCGGCAGAAATGCGAAAATGAAGAAAACCATTGATCATTGGTTTAACAGCAAGATTCCGCTCAATAACAGCAAGGTGGAAGGCCTTTACCAGAAATATGTGGCTGACGGGGACAGAATTATCATTGGCAAGCTGCTGACCAAAGTCTCGTTAATGCTCAAAGATATTTCCCGTCACGTATCAGACACAGAAGGCGACCTGGCCGGCAGCGGGCAGAAACTTGAAAGCCTGTCTGAAAAAGTGGCTGAAGCCACCGATTATTCACAGATTAAAGAGATCGTGGACCAGATGATTGTGGAAACCCGCTACCTGGTTCAATCCGGAAAACGGCTTCAGGACCGCATGAAGATTTCATCAGAGGACCTGCGCCAGCTTCACCAGGAGCTTGAGCATTCCCAGCAGGAAGCCCAGACAGATACGCTCTCTTCCCTGGTGAACCGCAGGGGGCTTGAAAAATGCTTTGAGATTGAAAGAATCCGGGCCCGCCAGAACGATTCTCCCTTTTCAATTATCATGCTCGATATTGATCATTTCAAATCCATCAACGATCAGCACGGCCACCTGGTGGGCGACAGCCTGATCAAGGGGATTGCCCTGCTGGTGAAATCCCATCTGCGCAAAAACGATATTGCAGCCCGGTACGGCGGGGATGAGTTCCTCATTCTGCTGCCTGAGACAGACCTTCAGGGCGCTGGGGCTGTGGGCGAAAAGATCACGAAGACCATGGCTGGAAAAGAATGGAAAATCAAGGAAACCGGTCAGAGTATGGGACGGATCACCCTTTCCATGGGCATTGCAGTCTACAATATCAATGAGCCTGAAACAGCCGTGATCAAGCGGGCTGACGATGCATTATACCGGGCCAAGAAAAACGGCCGGAACCAGATTCAGTTTCAGGCAGACGCAGAAAAGCAAGGATCATGATTCAGGCGCCGGATTCATCTCCTGCTTCAGGGCAGCGCCGAGACTTCTCAATGTATAGGGTTTTTTAAGGTATTGTACCGCCCCTTCTGCCAGTGCAAGGCGGATGCGCTGGGTCTTGTCCAGGCCGCTGACAATAATGACTTTCAAACCGGGTTTGATTTCTTTTATCTTTCGGTAGGTGCCAAGGCCGTCAAGGTCTCCGCCAAGGACCATGTCCAGCAGGACCAGGTCAACCGGCGTGGTCTTGATAAAATGGAGACCGCCCTCTCCTGTTTTTGCACTGCAGGGATTGTAATTCAAGGCTTTGAGCATTTTTGAGGCGATGGATCGCTGCTCTGGAAGGTCATCAATGATGAGAACGGATTGACCGGTTCCTTTTATGGTCTCCAGTGCGGGTTCGCTGACCGGTCGCTTTTCTTCCTGGCAGACCGGGAAATAGAGGCTGATGGTGGTCCCTTTTCCTTCAATGCTGTTGATCAGGATATGGCCGTCGTGGTCTTTTGTCGTGGTCCAGACAATGGTCATGCCAAGCCCGGTGCCGCTTCGGCCCATTTTTTTTTTCGAGTAGAACGGGTCAAAGATTTTTTTGATATCCTCTCTGGACATGCCGATGCCTGAGTCTGCAACCACCAGTTTGATGTATTCGCCCGGCGGAATGTTTTCCGCTGCCTCGTCCCCCGTTTTCACCCTGCAGGGCTCGGAAAAGAGGACAATCTGACCGGGACCCGGCATGGCCTCTGCCGCATTGGTCAGAAGGTTCATTACGCATTTGCCGATATGGACGCCTGACCCTTTCATGTTATGGGCACTGCTGTTCAGATTGATATGGTATTTTATCTGGGGATGGTTCTCCCTGAGCTTTGAATATTCAGTACCGGTCAGGCAGTCTGTAATCACTGTGTCCAGGCTGAAAATGTCTTCTGCAGGGCGGTTTCGCCGGGCCAGGGTCAGCATGTCCTTTACGATGACAGCGGCTTTTTCCCCTGACTTTTTGATCTGCTCAATATAGTCACGGTGCGGGTCATTTTCAGCCATGTCCATCAGCAGCAGCTCAGGATAGCCCATGACGCTGGATAAGAGGTTGTTCAGGTCATGGGCCACGCCGCTGGCCAGTGTGCCCACCACTTCCATTTTTTCGGCCCGCTGGAGCTGTGCTTTGATTTTGCGCTTTTTTCGTTCGGTTATTTTTTTTTGCGTGATATCCCGGATAACACCGTGGGTTCCCATGTATTCAGGCGCATCAGGGGAAGCCGTTTGCTGGTAGATCCCGGTGGATTGAAGCTCGGCGTAGAGCACTTGTTTCCTGGGGGCGCCTGAGGATTCAAAGGTCCGCATTTCAAGCTCGTTCCACTGTTTTGCCCGGCTTCCGGTGCGCCTTTCGTTAAAGACCCACTGGCAGCTGTCTGCAAGATGTTCATCCACCAGTGCAGAATAGTGGCGGCCGATGACCTGGTCCGGGGCAAGGCCGGTGAGGGGCTCGATACTCGGATTGACAAAGGTAAACCGGCCGTCAGGGTCAAGCATGTAAATAATATCCGGCGAGTTTTCCACAAGGTATTGATAATCCCGTTTGGATGCGGCAAGCTTGTGATGAATGTCCCTGTTTTCAGAGGCAAGGGTTTTCCGGGCCAGGGCATTTTGGACCGTATGTGTCAGCAGGGCCGGTTCAAACGGTTTCTGAAGGTAATCATAGGCCCCGTTTTTCAGGGCATTCACAGCCGAGTCCACAGTGGCGTATCCGGTCATGATGATGACCAGGGTGTCCGGTGTTTTTTCCAGGATCTCCGACATGATCTGCTGACCCGAGACATCGGGCAGAAAGAGATCAAGCAGGGCCACATCAAAGGCGTTTTTTTTCAACAGCTCCCGGGTGGTCCGGCCGGAATCTGACAAAGAGATATCAAACCCCTGGTCCTTGAGCAGAGAGGCAAGGCTCTGACGCAGGCGCGGCTCATCGTCAACGATAAGAAGCTTATAGGTTTTGGTCATTGAAAGAAACCAGTTGTCTGGTGTAAATCGAAATCGTAAATTCGGAATCTATACGTCAATTATTATGCCCAACCACCGGCCAAGTCAAGATTTTTATTTAGACGTGCCTGTGATATCAATGGTCAGTTCATAGACCGCATCTTCTGATTTAACGCTGACCGGGAAGCCGCCTTTTTCAAAGACCTTGAGCATGGCTGCATTGGACGGCAGGACATCTGCCGTCAGCTTTTTGATCCCCCGCTCTTTTGCCAGATGGATTAGCATTTTCAGCAGGTAGGTGGCAATGCCGTATCCCTGGCAGGCCTCATCCACGACAAAAGCGATATCTGCAAAAGGCTTGTCCGGGTGCCGGACAAATCTGGCCTCTGCCACAAGGGTCTGTTTGCCCGGTTCTCCTTTCAGTCCCACAATGGAGAGCGAATCCCTGTAATCCACATTGACGTATTCCTGCATTTTTTCATGGGGCATGGTCTTGATGGGACTGAAATACCGGTAATAGATGGTTTCATCTGAGAAGCGGTAAAAGAGCCGGCGCATCTGGTCCTCATCAGAAGATTTAATCGCCCTGAAACGGATCTGCAGGTCATCCTTGAAAGTGTGGCTGACCTGGATATCAGAGGGGTAGAAATGGGCGCTTTGGGCCAGAAAAATCTGGTCCTTGTAAATCAGGTTGGTTTCCTTGGCACCTTCCACCAGGCTGGCGCGGTCTTCTGGGTGGGCGATCTCAATCAATGCCTGGGCTCTTTCCCTGAGTGTTTTTCCGCGCAAATGGGCAACGCCCTGCTCAGTCACCACCAGGTCAATCGACTCCGGCAGGCTGAGAAGGTCGGGTGAATTGTCCAGAGAAAGCCTGATACTCGGTTCGCTTTTAAGGTTTCGGCTCGGCAGGGTGACAATGGTATATCCGCCGAACGAGATTTCCGCACCATTGAAAAAATCAACCATCTGGCCGGGCCCGGCAGTGACATTCCCCTTGGTGTTGTGGAGCATGACACGGCCGGACAGATCGATGCGCCGGGCTGGAAAAATAAAGACAAACCGGCGGTTTTTGCCGATTTCAATCGGGTTGAAAACCTTGTCCAGGGTCTGGAACTCGACAATGGGGTTTTTATGCAGGAACTGCATGAGTTTTTCACTGCCCAGGGCATAGGTGGTCAGAGAGCGTCCCTTGAACAATCCTTTTTTACGGTTGCTGACCGCACCGCTTTCCACCAGTTCCATGAGCGCATCCGTGAAAAACGGTGTATGGATGCCAAGATCTCGTTTGCCGGCAAGGTGTTTGGGCAGAGCTTCAAAAACCGGCCCAAACGTAAACGCGAGGCAGCTGCCGTTTTCAATAACCGATGCGACATTGGCGGCAATGCGGTCAAACACCTCTGCCACTTCAAATCTTGGAAAATAAAAAGGCGGGTCGCGTGACTCGATGATCATATCAAAGTCGTCAAACGGGACAAAGGTATCCCCTAAGGTAAACGGGGTTTCCCGGTTGACTTCGCCCACCACAAGGTCGGCCTGGTCCATGGCCCTGCGGGCCACATCCGCGCCCACGCCAAGGCTGCAGTACCCGGCCTGGTTCGGCGGTGTAATCTGGATAAAGGCGATATTAATCGGAACCTGCCCCTCTTTCATCAGCAGCGGAACAGCAGAGAACCGGGACGGCACCAGGTCCACCCATCCGGCAGATATCGCCCTGGCAGAGACCCATCCGGAAAAAAAGGTTTTTAACCGGTATTTTTTTGATTGAAGGGCTTTATAGGAAATGGCATCCCCGAAACTGACCAGCTGAATCAGGGTCAGGTCCTGAAGCATGCCCTCTTTTGCCTGCATAAGCGTGTTGACAAGGGTTCTGGGCTCGGCACCGCCCGTTCCGATAAAAATATTCATTCCGGGCTCGATTTTTTTTAATACTGCCTCAGGGGAGACCAGTTCTTTTTCCCAGGCATTTTTTTTGGTAAAAAACATAGTTGTTCCTGTTTTTAAAAGGTTTCTGCCAATTCTGTCATGGCATCTGACACCTGCTCACATAGGACGTCGAGTTGTTCCGGGACAATATTGAGCTGTCCGGCTGTGGCATGGAGCAGGGACGCAGACTCGTCTGCTGCGTCCTTTTTTAAGTCAAAGGAGGCATAACCGCATTTTTTCGCCAGGCGGTTGGCAATATGGACAATGAGCAGCTCTGGCGGGGCATCCTGGGGGAAACGGTCCCAGTGGTGCAGTTCCGCTGCCTGGACAAAAGCTTTGGAAAAGCCCCATTTTTTGATCAGCACCGCACCAAAAACCGTGTGGACTTCCTGGATGGCCTCCAGGAGCCCGGTGTCTTCCAGGGGCGCATCAGGGTTGATGTCGCAGATGGCTTTCAGCAGCAGGACTTTTCCAATATCATGGACCGTTCCGGCAAGAAATATTCCATCCAAGGGTTTGTCTTTGATCTGGCCAGCGAGAAATTTGCACGCGCAGGCCGTGGCCAGGGAATGCAGCCAGAGCCTGTCCAGGTGTGTTTTAAGCAGGTCTTTGTCTGATTTGTAAAGGTATTTCTGGGTGATGGCCGTGATAAAGGAAACCGCTTCTTTTATACCGATCCGGACCAGGGCGTCATTGAGCGAAGAAACGTTTTCCATGCCTTTGTAGACCGCGCTGTTGGCCGCACGGATGAGCTGGGCACTGATCACGGCATCCTTTTCAACAATGCCTGCAAGCGCCGCAATGGAAGGGTCTGGTTTTTCAAACAGGGCCTGAAGTTCTCTGACCATGTGGGGCAGGACCGGAAGCTTGATTTTTCCGGTGTTGAAGCGCTTTATAATCTGGGCCACAAGGGCGGTGTAGGATTCTTGCGCTGTTCTGCTGCCTTTGACGGATTCAGGCAGCTCAAGACCGATC
>CAZLNA010000082.1:0-7953 GCA_964560485.1 uncultured Desulfobacula sp.
CCGCCAAACTGATCCGTATTGATCTGGACGGCTTTGACACCGGTACTTTCCAGCCGGTCCGCATCATTGGCCGTACAGATATCTCCGACAATCACCCCGGTCCGGATTCCGGGCATCAGCTGCGCCAGTGTTTCGCACAGCAATTGTGTCTTGCCGGCACCGGGTGATGACATCACATTGAGTACAAATACATTGCAGGCGTTAAAAAAATCCTTGTTTTTAGCCGCCTCTGTTTCATTGGCTGCCAGGACATCCTTTTGAATATCAATTTCAATGTGCATCTTACTTTCCTATCCTTATTTATATGGGGTTTATCTTCTCAAACTGCTTTACCATTGCGTCGTCAGTCTGCCAGCGTCAGTGCTGTAATCTGAATCTCGCGTCCGGTCTTGAGTTCGATATCATTTTTTTCGCAGAATTTGCAGGTGAACACGGGATTATCCACCTCCCAGGTATTGCCACAGGCCTTGCAGTGCACCGTGACCGGGACCATATCTATCACCAGGCGCGCGTTTTCCAGAGGGGTTTCTTTTGCAATGACCTCAAAGCAGAAGGTCAGGCTGTGTTCCACCACAGCTGCCAGCTTCCCTATTTTCAAGTTAACGGTTTCAACTTTGGGGTCCGGGATATCTTCTGGAATGGAATCCATTGCGATCTGAAACAACTGCTGGGCGATTCCCATTTCGTGCATATATTTCTTCCTTATTCCGGATCTGCAGCTTACGCATCCGGTGTCTGCTGTTTTGAATAAAACTCATCCTTGAATGCCAAAAATTCATCTTTTTCAATAGCATGGCGCATCCGGGCCATCAGGTCAAGATAGTAATGCAGATTATGGATGGTATTCAGGCGGTAGGATAACAGTTCTCTTGATTTATACAAATGTCTTAAATAGGCCCGTGAATAATTCTGACAGGTATAGCACCGGCAGGTTTCGTCAATCGGTGCCGGATCAAAACGGTATTTTGCATTGGGAATATTAATGGTCCCGAAAGAGGTGAACAACTGGCCGTTTCTTGCGTTCCTGGACGGCATGACACAGTCAAACATATCACATCCCATGTCGACCAGTTCCACAAGGTTTTCAGGAGTGCCCACACCCATGATATACCTGGGTTTGTCTGCCGGCAGCAGCGGCAGTGTGAAGTCGGCCATTTCATACATCAGTTCCACAGGCTCCCCGACGCTCAGGCCGCCAATGGCAAATCCGGGAAAATCGATCTGGGTCAGTTCTTGAGCAGACTGCGCCCTGAGATGGGAAAACATCCCGCCCTGGACAATGCCAAAGAGGTTGTTTTCTGCACCATTCGCCTTCCAGAAGTCAAATCCGCGGCCAGCCCACTGGGTGGTCATGGTCAATGCGGTCTGTGCCTCTTTTTCACTGGCCGGATATCCCATGCACCAGTCCAGGGACATCATGATATCCGATCCCAGGATCATCTGGATCTCGACCGCCCGCTCCGGAGAAAAAAAATGGCGGGACCCGTCAATATGCGACTGGAAGTCAACCCCCTCATCCCTGAACTTGGCCAGTTTGGCCAGCGAAAAAAACTGGAAACCGCCCGAATCCGTCAGCATGGGCCGGTCCCAGTGAATAAATTGGTGGAGTCCGCCCATGGTGTCAATGACATCACATCCGGGACGCAGATATAAATGATAGGTGTTCCCTAAAATGATCTGGGCACCGCATTGTTCAAGTTCTTCAGCAGTGACCGATTTCACCGACCCCAGGGTTCCCACAGGCATGAAAACAGGGGTCTGGATGACGCCGTGACCGGTCACGATACGCCCGCGCCGGGCCCGGGACTTACGCCCGTTTTTTGATTCCCTGCAACTTTTTATTTTCTCAAATGTCAACATTGAAACCATCAGCCAATAAACATGGCATCCCCGTAACTGAAAAAACGATATCCCTTTTCAACCGCCTCCTGATAGGCCGCCAGAATCCTGCTGCGATCATAAAAGGCAGACACCAGCATGAGCAGGGTCGATTCAGGCAGATGAAAATTGGTAACCATCGCATCCACACATTTGAACCGATACCCCGGGTAAATAAACAGATCACAGACACCGCTTCCCGGACGAATCCGGCCATTTTCAGCCGAGGCATACTCCAGGGTTCTCACACAGGTCGTTCCCACTGCAATGACGCGCCTGCCGTCTGCTTTGGCTGAATTGATTTTCTCTGCAGTCTCTTGTGGGATATCAAAATACTCTGAATGAATCTCATGATCCCGGATATCATCCGCGCGGACCGGGACAAACGTGCCATACCCCACATGAAGGGTGATGGGTGCAAAACAGGCGCCCATCTGTTCGATCCGGGCCATCAGTTCGGCAGTAAAGTGAAGACCGGCTGTCGGCGCTGCCACCGCCCCCTCTTCTTTTGCGTAAACCGTTTGATAGCGCGTCCTGTCATCCAGACGGTTCTCTTTTTCAGCGGCCGGATCCCTTCGGATATAGGGCGGCAGAGGAATCTTGCCTTCCTGGTGAAGAAAGGTTAAAAACTGCGATTGATT
The DNA here is from genome assembly GCA_964560485.1 of uncultured Desulfobacula sp. Taxonomy (GTDB): domain Bacteria; phylum Desulfobacterota; class Desulfobacteria; order Desulfobacterales; family Desulfobacteraceae; genus Desulfobacula. Next base: position 2,520 of record CAZLNA010000082.1, read on the forward strand.
CAGAAACCGGACTTCACAGACCCTTTCTTTCACTTCTTCCACCCGCGCCTGGACCGTATCTGAAAAAATCAGGAGGGATCCTTTTTTCGGCCGTTTAGAGGCTTTGACCAGACAGTCGCACTGAAAATACCCTTTTTCTTCCAGATGCCGGAGGCCGCCTGCATAATCAAGGATCAGCACTTCGATTTTCCCGCCGGTCTCTTTACGGCCGAACAGCCGTGCCGGTATGACGCGGGTATTGTTTACCACCAGAAGATCACCAGGGGTTAAAAGGGAGGGAATATCCTTGAAGCGGCAATGATCAATTTGACCGGTTTCCCGGCGAACACAGCAAAGCCTTGATTCGCTGCGGACACTGCAGGGGGTTTGAGCAATCTGCGCTTCAGGCAGATCAAAGGAATAGTCGGATCGGAGAAACATCAACTGCCGCCCATTGCCAGATACACCACCAGAAGGCCGCCAAGCATCAGGCAGAGCCCGAACCGGCGTAAAAAGCGGTCTTCTTTTTCAAGCAGTTGAGCCACAATGCTTTTCATTTTTCCGGGAGCGGCAAAATACGGCAGCCCCTCCACAATCATCACCATCCCCATCACGCAAAAGAAATATTTCATAAATTAATCTGTTCGTCCTAAGCTGTCACTGCTTTTTTCACGGTCCCTATTTTTAACGGTTCGATCCATTTTATGCAACCTTAATCCGTTATCCGCGTTGAAACACCCGGCAGACCCGGGCCATCCGGATAGTCACCGGCCAGGACTTAAGCGCTGAAAGAAAAAGAGCAGACAGAGGCTTGATCTGGGATCTGCGGCCTTAAAAATTATATTGATAAATAAAAACATCGACGGTATAAAAGAGCCTTGTTACATACTCAATAAAGACAGGGGAATAAGATAGTTATGCCGTTTGAACCCGTTATCGGGCTTGAAGTCCATGCCCAGCTGAAAACCAGGACCAAAATATTCTGTTCGTGTTCCACACGTTTCGGCAGGCCGCCCAATGCAAATACCTGCCCGGTATGCACCGGCATGCCCGGTATGCTGCCGGTCCTGAACAGGCAGGCTGTCTCGTTTGCCATCAAAGCCGCACTCGCCACTCACTGCAGCATCAACCGCGAGAGCCGGTTTGACAGAAAAAATTATTTTTATCCGGACCTGCCCAAAGGCTACCAGATCTCTCAGTATGCAGCCCCCATTGCCGAACACGGACACCTTGACATTGAAACCGAATCTCGCGGTGAAAAAACCATCGGCATTACCCGGATTCACATGGAAGAAGATGCCGGCAAACTGATTCATGACCCGGAACGGGCAAGGAGCAAGGTAGACCTTAACCGGACCGGTGTCCCCCTGATTGAAATCGTCAGCGAGCCTGATATCCGGTCGGCCAAGGAAGCGGGTGCCTACTTGAGAAAACTGCATGCGATTTTAAAATATATTGATGTCTGCGACGGCAACATGGAAGAAGGCAGTTTCAGGTGCGACGCCAATATCTCGCTGCGGCCGGCGGGCCAGAAGGCGTTTGGTACCCGGACCGAGTTGAAGAACCTCAATTCGTTTAAAAATGTCGAAAAGGCCATCATCTACGAAATTCAGCGGCAGACAGATGTGCTGGAAGAAGGAAAAGATGTGATCCAGGAGACACGGCTGTGGAACCCGTCCAGAAATCAGACGCTCTCCATGCGGGGCAAAGAAGAAGCCCATGATTACAGGTATTTTCCAGATCCGGACCTGGTGCCGCTGATCGTGGACCAGGAGTGGATCACTTCGGTTTCCAGCCAGATGCCTGAACTGCCCGACGAAAAAAAGCAACGGTTTATCAGTGAATACGGGCTGGCCGAATATGATGCATCTGTCCTGACCCATTCCATTTCGCTGGCAGATTACTTTGAACACACCGCTGAACCGCTGAAAGACAAAAAGCAGGCTGCCAACTGGATCATGACCCACCTTCTGGGGCTGCTGAACAGTGAAGGGATTGATATTGAACAGACACCGGTGACTGCTGAAGCCCTCACCGGCCTTCTAAGGCTTTTGGAAGACGGCAAGATAAATGCCCGGGCCGCGAAAACGGTTTTCGACGAAATGGCCCGGACCCGCCAGTCTGCAGAATCCATTGTTGCTGAAAAAGGTCTTGAACAGGTCTCTGATTCATCACAGCTGGAAACCATGGTAACGGCTGTTATCGATGAAAACCCGGATGAAGTGGCTGCCTACAGGGAAGGGAAGACAAAGCTGTTTTCCTTTTTCATGGGGCAGATCATGAAAAAGACCCGCGGCAAAGCTGATCCCAGGATCATTACCCAATTATTAAAGGATAAATTATAATATGGATGTGAGTGTAAACCCTATCGTAAAACGGGTATGCCCGTCGATCTTACTTGTTATTGTTTTGCTCCTATCCACCTTTACCGGTGCAGGTGCAGCAGACACAACGCTGAAGACCATCGCCATCATCCCGTTTGAAACCAATTCAAAAAAAGATCTTACCTTTATCCAGAACGGTGTTCTCCAGATGCTGAGATCCCGGCTGATGTGGAAAGGCCAGGTTCAGATCATGCCCCGGTCCCGTATTGACCAGGCCTTGTCCGGCATGTCCATTCCCATGACAAACCAGAGCGTTCTCGCATTTGGTAAAAAAACAGGGGCCGACTATGTCATTACCGGTGGCATCACCGAATTTTCCGGTGCCTTCAGTGTGGACACCAAAGTCTACGACCTAGAAAAACAGATTTTCCTGACTTTTTTCAGCCAGGCCAAGGATATCAACGCCATGATCACCCAGGTGGATGTGGTGGCTGCAAAAATCAACAAAAAGATATTTGAACGGACCACCATTGCCTACGAAAAATTCCAGAAAGAAAAGATTATCACTGAAGAAGAGCTCCGCCGGATGAATCCGGAACGGATGATGCCGGCCAGAAGGCAGAGAACCGATAATGATGACCCCTGGTGGAAACTCTGGTAAAAAACTCTGGTTTTAGGTATTTTTCACCATAATTTACAATAAATTGATGAAATTCTTCACTTTCCCATTGACAGGTGTATGAGATTATGATTTACCAGTGGTAGTATTTTTGTTAAACGCGTTAAAAAGGCTTGGTGGCAAAGGCTTTTCACAGTTTTAACAAAGATACAGGGGAGAACCTTTTTTCTCGCATTTAAAAGGAGTGCGAGAAAAAGGAATTTATTTTTATAACTTTTTTTTAAAAAAGGAAAAAAAGATGAAAAAATTAGCATTGGTCCTGGCAATCCTCATGGTTGCCGCATTCAACGTTCAGGCGTCTGACTTTTCTGCCGGCGGTTCTTACCGCGCTGTGTATGCCAACGAAGACCCGGGCAGCAACATTGAGCCGGATGACGCTTTCTATCAGAGGATGAGAGTCGCGTTCAACTGGAAAGTGAATGACAACGTATCTACCCAGCTTCGCGGTGACTTTGCAGAATTCACCTGGGGTGACGGTTACAGACCTGAAGCAGGTACTGACACCATCATGATCGACCGCGCTTTCGCAACCATCAAATCCGGTGCCCTGACGCTTAAAGTGGGTCAGCAGGCCGGTGCCTGGGGTCTGGGAACCATGTGGTCTGATCAGTTTGCCGGTATTCAGGCAGACATCGCACTTGATCCCATCACCATCAAACTGCTTTATCAAAAAGAATCTGAAGGTGGCGCTGCCGGTAACACCACTACTGACGAAGCGGGCAACGACGATGATGATGTATACGGTATCGCAGCCGTTTACAAAGCAGATGCCTTCACCGGTCAGCTCTCTTTTGCCACCAAAAGACAGAAATCTGACGGTGCCGGTAATGCTGCAGACCATACCATGAATGGTTACTCCCTGACAGTCATCGTACCCATCGGGGATATGAAACTGTCTGCTGAAGGTACCATGTTCGGCGGCGACAACGGTTCCACCACTGACTATGTCGGTACTCAGTTCTATGCCAATCTGGATGCCAAACTCAGCGACATGATTTCCGCCAAAGTGGGCGTTGTCTGGGCTGACGGCGCAGACAGCAACGAATCACAGATCACTTCTATCCAGCACGATGTTCAGTTCCGTCCGCTTGACTTTGAAGGCGCTCTCGGTGCTGACAGAGGTCTGAGCCAGGGTTCTACTGTACTGGCCAACGATACTCAGGGTACTGAAACCGGTAGAACTCAGCTGTTTGAAGCTGCTGTCAACAGAGGTGTTATCGGTCTTATCGGTGGTGTGAAAGTGGCTGCCACTGACGCTGTTACCCTTTATGGAAAACTGGGTTACATCGAACCCAATGACAATGACGACACAACCAGCCTGGACAGCAAAACCTTTGCCATCGCCAGTGTTGACTATGCCTGGATGCCGGCTGTAACCGTATCCGGCGGTGTTGCCTATGTTTCTCCGGATTACTCAGACGGTACCATCAATGATGATCCTGTTGTTGAATGGATCTTCCGTCTTGGCGTATCCTTCTAAGACAAAAATCAGTGTAAATATCAACTGATTTGCTGAGATTGCATTTCCGGGACCGGCCGCTTCTGGCAGCCGGTCCCGGTTTTTTTTGCCCTTGCCCGGTTTTTTTTTGCCCATCCCTTGACAAACATAAGTTTTTCGATTAAACCCTGTTTATATTATATACAATAAGGAATAGTTGCCGTTATCTGGATTTCGCATTCGTTTTCAAGATACCTTTTGCTATTGGCAGGGCGAATGGATCAAGACGGATTGGTATTATTGAATTGAATGAAATCTCCAGATGGTTTTGTTACAAATAAAAGTTGGAATAAAAATATATTCTTGTTTTTATTTGTAACAAAAATGTAACGATTTTTTGGTCAATTACAGACATATTTGTATTGACTGCGGTCATTGCCTATGTTTTAATTGCCAAATGTAGTGCTAACGGACAGAAAAAGGACTGTCCGCTGGCAAATGTTTAATTAATGTATTTATTTGGAGAAAAAGATGAAAAAATTAGTTCTCGTTCTTTGTATTGTCCTGGCAGCTGTTTTTTCTGCCCAGGCTTCTGAATTCACCGCTGGTGGTTCCTACAGAATGGTTGTTGTAGATGACGATCCGGGCGCAGGCCAGACTTCCAACTACTGGCGTCAGAGATTCAGAGTGGCGTTTAACTGGAAAGTGAATGACAACGTATCTACCCAGCTTCGCGGTGACTTTGCTGAGTTCACCTGGGGTGACGGCTACAGACCTGAAGCAGGTACTGACACCCTCATGGTTGACCGTGCGTTCACTACCATCAAATCCGGCGCTCTGACCCTTAAAGTGGGTCAGCAGGCAGGTGCCTGGGGTCTGGGGACCATGTGGTCTGATCAGTTCCAGGGTATCCATGCTGATGTCGCCCTTGATCCTATCACCATCAAACTGCTTTATGTAAAAGAATCTGAAGGTGGCGCTGCCGGTAACACCACTACTGACGAAGCGGGCAAC
>CAZLNA010000083.1:0-7953 GCA_964560485.1 uncultured Desulfobacula sp.
CTCGACCGTAACCTGGACGGCGTGATCGATATCAACGACTCTGCGAGCGGCTCAGGCGCCAATGAAATGATCGTGGGACAGGCCCTTGCCAGTGATGTTGCTTTAAGCCGGATCCGCGCCGTGAGAATCTGGCTGCTGGTCACCACGGACAAGGATCAGACCGGTTCCAATCAACAGACCACCTATGTGGTTGGCAAATATGTGATCACCCCGTCCGACCAGAAACTCAGGCGGATGATCAGTTCAATCGTACAATGCAGGAATCTGATGTTATGACAGACCGCAACACAAAGAATGTATCCGGCCAGGACGGTTTCAGCCTTCTCGAGGTGCTGATTGCGATTGTGATTCTTTCCGTAGGCCTGGTCAGCGTGGCTGCCATGCAGATCTCGGCCATCCAGGGCAATGCCCGGTCAAACGTGCTCACCACGCGGACAGCAGTGGCAGCCAATCATATGGAAAGGCTCATCAGCCTGCCCTATGATGACGCACTGCTGGCTGCCGGCAGCCATACCCCCCAGACGGACGGAGACGACAATGACGGGGACGGGGTGGTGGATGAAGCCGATGATGACGGAGAATTCAATTATACTGTCTCCTGGACCGTGGTGGATGACACAGCCAGCCAGAAAACCATTGTGGTGACCATAGTGGGCAGCTCCACCAGCGGCGCCACCACCACCCGTATACGGACCATAAAAGTCAGATAAGGAAGGAAACTATGGCGGAAAAAACAGATAAAGACATCCTGGCCAATGAAGACGGGTTTGCTCTGGTGACAGCCATGCTCTTTCTTGTAGCCCTCACCGTTATCGGGATTGCCGCCACCAACACCACCTCAATTGAAGTCGACATTGCCGGTAATGAAAAAGTATACCGCAGAAACTTCTACCTGGCTGAAGGCGCGGCCAGGGAAGCAGCCCAGCAGGATCTGAGTTCAGGATGGGTGTGGGAGGCCAATAAAAACGATTTACCAGTGGATGGCGGCAATAATTTTGACATGGATGCTGTTTTCACCAACTCCTCCCCCCTTGGCACAGATGGTGCAGTGACCAGGTATGGTGTGGTCGACCGTGATATTCCACAGGGCACTGTGGGCAGCGGTCACTCCCTGAAAGTGGAAGGCACCGGCACCGGCGGCAGGATGAACTTTTTCGACCTTTACGGACAGTCCATTGAGGCGAATACCGAGGTCAGGGTCATCATGGGGTTTACCAAACGTTTATAAAAGAGGTGTTCAATGGCAGGCTTCAAAATATTGAAAAGTACTGTTAAAAACAATGTTTTCCTCGGTCTTGCGCTGATTGCTTTTTTTGTTGCTCCTGGGTATTGTCTTGACATCAGCGACGATCCCATGGATACCCGGATCCAGGCCGCCCCCCCAAACCTGATGTTCATCCTGGACAACTCCGGCTCAATGGACTGGGAATTCATGACATCAGAAACAGATGGAAAATTCGTCATCTCAGGTTCAACCCATGAATATCTGTTTCCCGACCCGGGTGATAACAACTATTCATCCGGCAGCAGCAACGGAACCATCCTGTCTGCCACTGACCGGACCTATTGGAAAAGCCAGTGGTCCGAATACAACCGTATTTTTTTTAATCCGCATTCGATCTATACGCCCTGGCCGAGTACGAACACCTACACCCTGAGCGATGCCAGCCTGACCACGCCGTTTTCCAACCCGATCCATACGGGCGGATCTGACCCCAAAATCACTCTCAAAGACACGTTTATCACCATCAGCCCGGCCCTGCAGATCATTGTGGACAATGAAGACGCCACCCTGGCAGGCACCTGGTCTGAATCCAGTTTTGAGCCTGAATGGGCTTACGATGCATCGACTATAACATCCAAATTTACCACAGAAACCGGAGATACCGCCACCTTCACACCAACAGTGACGTCAGCAGGGAATTACAAAGTCTATGTCTGGTGGAACTGCAGCATTGACAGGGATCAAAATGTCAAAATCACCATAAACCACTCTGGTGGTTCAGACACATATTTCAAATCACAGAAAGCAGCTGCAAACAACGAGCCTGAAGATGGTGTCTGCGGGGAATGGATTTATATCGGCGAACACAGTTTTAATGCCGGCACCGGCGGATCGGTTGTGATTGAGCGGCATGCCGGATCCACCGGGACTGATACTGCTGCGGATGCGGTTAAATTTGTCTCCACAGCCACGGCTGACTCAGATATCAATATTGCCAATGCCCATTATTACACCTGGTATGATGAAGACGGGGATGGCACCCTGGATAACGGGGAAATCTATCTCGTAACCTGGGAAGATTCTGACAGTGACGGCACCCTTGACCGGCGCCTTTATTTCCAGCTCGACAGTTCAGACGACGATGTTGTGGAAGCCAGAGAGCTCAAGCAGCTGGTTTATTATCCATCCAGCCAGGCAGATGACGAGGTCCCGGATGCCATCCAGCCCAAAATCTATGCTGAGGACGGGACAACCTTTACATTTAAGACCGATGAACAGGATCTGCAGAACTTTGCCAACTGGTACTCCTACTACCGCAGGCGCGAATTGACGGCCAAGGCAGCCGTGGCCCAGTCCCTGCTCGACCTTGACTGGGTCTATGCCGGTTTTTACACCATCAATTCAGGGGTACGCCAGCCGGTCCTGCCCATCAATGTCTCCACCAATTCAATCATCATTGACAACAGAGACAGCGGATTTACCACGACTGGATCCTGGTCTGAATCAAGTGCCCAGAGTTACGGCCAGGAATATCGCGACAGTTCCCTGTATTCTTATACCGGCACTGCCAAATGGACCCCGTCTCTGACAGCCGGCACATACAATGTCTATGCCTACTGGGGGTATGCCGGCAGCCGGACCGATCAGGCCGAATACACCATCTATCACAATAGCGGCACCGCCACCGTCACCATGGATCATAACGTGCAGACCGAAGCATTCAAGTGGCAGTTGCTGGGCACCTTCAGCTTTGACGAGGGCGCGACCGGTTATGTAACTGTCCGCAATGCCGGTTCCACCAGTAAAGTGGCCAGTGCCGATGCCATCAAATTTGAAAAGACCACCGGCGGTGTCACCGTGGACGACACTTATACCCTGCTTGACCTGCTTTACAGCATTAATTCCGACAGCGGCACACCCTTGCGGACAGCGTTGAGAGATGTGGGTCGCTATTATGATCAGGACGATGGATATACCGGCAATCTGGGAACTTCCCCGTTTATGTCCGAAGCTGACGGCGGCGCCTGCCAGCAGGCGTTTACCATCCTGATGACCGACGGGTACTACAACGGCAGTGATCCCGGCCTGGGCAATGAGGACTCTACTGCCGGCGCCCCCTATGCAGACAGCTATTCCGACACCCTGGCTGACATGGCCTGGAAATACTACAACACGGATCTTGCCTCGGGCCTGCCTGACAATCTTCCCACCAACCCCTATGACAGCCGGAAAACCCAGCACATGGTGACCTATTCGGTCTCATTCGGGGTGTCAGGATCCATTGATCCTTTGGACATGGATGGTGACAGTGTCACAGACAGCCCCACATACGAAGAAGACCCGTATTTTCTGAACAGTGAAACGCCCCGGCCCACCTGGCCCAACCCGGATAGCGGGGACTCTGAAAAAATTGACGACCTCTGGCATGCAGCGGTCAACGGTCATGGAGAATTTTTCTCAGCTGACGACCCGGATGAACTGGTCTCTTCGCTAAATGACGTCTTTGAAAACCTGACCTCCAGGATCGCATCAGGGGCATCCGTATCTGTAAACGGGGATGAACTGAATACCGGGACCATCCTCTATCAGTCCACCTATACCTCCGGTGACTGGCTCGGCGATGTCACTGCCTATCCCATTGATCCGGCTACCGGTGAAATCAAAACCGAAGAAAGCAGCGTCAAGTGGCGGGCATCAGAACAGCTCCAGGCGCTTAACTGGGACACCGGCCGGCGGATAGTCACCTATAACGGCACCGATGACATCATCCCGTTCCGGTATGACAGCCTGACCACAGCCATGCAGGCGGATCTGCACTCTACAGAGGCCACAGCACGCAGCATGGTTGAATATTTAAGGGGTAAAGAGATCTCCGGGTTCAGATCGCGGACCAAAAAACTCGGCGACATTGTTCATTCAGCCCCTCTGCTGGTGATCGGGGATTCCCAGGACAATGATACGGACGGGTCCGTGGATGAAGACGGTGAAGAAAAAGGCATCATTTTTGCCGGCGGAAACGACGGTATGCTCCACGCCTTTGATGCCACTACAGGGATCGAACTTTTTGCCTATATCCCGCATCTTGTCTTTGAAAACCTTTACAAACTGACAGATGCCGCCTATACCCACCAGTTTTATGTGGATGCCACACCTTTTGCCCGGACCATCACTGTAAATTCCAGTGACAAAGTTCTTTTGACCGGTGCGCTGAAAAAAGGCGGAAAAGGGTATTACTGCCTTGATATCACCAAAATTCTCTACCAGAACTCCTCCACTTTTCTGGAAGCGGAACTGGCCACTCCAGCCCATGCAGACGGTGTTGATGTGCTCTGGGAGTATCCGCAGCTCAACACACCCCTGGAAACCGAAACAGACGGGACGGACGGCCTGGATGATCTCGGGTACAGTTTTTCAGATATTTTTATTGTTGAGTCCTATAAAGCGGATCTCGATCCGGGCGCGCACAACTGGGTGGCGATTTTTGGAAACGGGTACGACTCAGTGAACGGCAGTGCGGTTCTCTATATTGTCAATGCCTATACAGGAGCTCTGATTAAAAAAATCGACACAAAAGTGACCGGCAATAACGGGCTTTCCACGCCTGCACTGGTTGACTTTAACAATGACGGCCGGGTGGACTATGCCTATGCCGGCGACCTGAAAGGCAACCTGTGGAAATTTGATCTGACCGATACGGACCCGGCCAACTGGAAAGTGGCCTATTCCCTTACAGACGGAACCCCACTCCCCCTGATATCAACCGGGCAGCCCATCACCTCGGCGCCGGATGTCATGTTCCACTGCACAGAGAACCATGGATACATGGTCCTGTTCGGAACCGGTAAATTTCTGGGTGAGACCGACCGGTCTGATGTATCAAAACAGACCATTTACGGTATCTGGGATACAGGATTCCCTCTTGGCGACTGGAACGAAACCGCCAATACCCTGTCCAGGATCACAGGCGCAAAACTGCTGGAACAGACCCAGGTGGATTTCAGGTTCTACGGCAACCATTATTTACGAACATTAAGTGATGAAACCGCCGACTGGGCTGCCCAGAATGCAGACGGCTCCATTGCCTCGGGCGAACATCTGGGCTGGTACTTTGACCTGCCCATGGATATCGGAAATGACGGCACCCTTGACGGAGAGCGCGTCATCAAGGATGTGATCATCCGTGACGGCAATCTGATCGTGATCACCTTTACCCCGGATTCATCTCCCTGTACCGGTGGCGGGACCTCCATGGTCATGGAAATGGATGCCTGCGACGGCAGCCGGCTCAGCCTGCCCCAGTTCGACATCAATATGGACGGGGTGATTGACAAAAACGATCTGATCGAAATCCCAGATCCGGACAACACCGGCCAGACCATCTGGGTGCCCCCGACCGGAAAGGGATATGACGGCCTGCTCCATCCGCCCATTATCCTGACCATGCCGAACAAAACCGTTGAAATGAAGGTTTTCAGCAGCTCGGCCGGTACCACGGAACGGCTCTTTGAAAAGGCTGAAGGCGGATTTTATTACTGGGAAGAATACAGGGCGCCGTAAAGGGCCTTGCTTATGAAATCAAATGATACCACGGAGGACTGGATGAAAGTGTTAAAAGGTGTTCTCATTATTGTCAGCTCGCTGATCCTGCTGACCCTGATACTCACTGTGGTGGCATCGGCAGAGAAACCCCTTCATCCGGGTTATCCCTATGTCTTTGACATGACCGGAAAAGTGGACCGCATGTCCATAACCGAGCTGGTGGTGGATGATGTCCTCTGCCGATTGACAAATAACACCACCTTTCATGCCTTTGACAATTCCTTTGCCGATGCCGCCTCATTCAAGGTCCGTGACCAGGTGGGGCTGATCTTCAGCGACAAGGAAAGAAGGGTGGTGCTGTCCGTCTGGCTGATCAAGCGGGCAGATTAATTACTCAGATTTATCTAATCTGTAGCGCATGGACCGCAGACTCAGATTCAGGTATTCAGCTGCCTTGCTTTTGTTGCCGCCGGCCACTTCCATGGCCTTTTTCAGGTAGGCCGATTCAATGGTGGACAGCACTTCATCAAGATCAATCCCCTGCTCTACATCGTCGAGATCAAAGCGCTTTCCTTCAACCCCTTCGATCCAGCGCCGTTTCTTGTGCATGGAAATGGTCAGGCTTTCCGGCAGGATAATATTGGTGGACGACAAGGCCACAGACCGCTCAATCAGATTTTCAAGCTCCCGCACATTGCCCGGAAAACTGTACTTGCTTAGAAAATCAATGGCATAGGAGGAAAGTTTGACAATATCTTTGTTCATGCTGGTGGCATATTTTTTTGCAAAATGCTTGGCTAAAAGCTCCACATCGCCTTTACGGTCCCTTAGCGGCGGCACCTTGATGGGGATGACGTTGAGCCGGAAAAAGAGATCCTCCCTGAAATTTCCGTCAATCACTTCCTGCTCGAGCTTTTTGTTGGTGGCGGAAATGATCCGGATATCCACCTCAATCTCTCTTGTCCCGCCAACCGGCTTGAATGACGTTTCCTGAACCGCTCTGAGCAGCTTAACCTGGAGAATGGGGGAAAGCTCTCCGATTTCATCCAGAAAAATAGTTCCGTTGTTGGCTGCAGCGAACAACCCTTCCTTGTCATTGACAGCCCCGGTAAAAGAGCCTTTGACATGGCCGAAAAATTCGCTTTCAATCAGGGTGTCTGGAATGCCGCCGCAGTTGACCACAACAAAGGGCTGGTCCCTGCGGTCTGAATTTTCATGAATGGCCCGGGCAATCAACTCTTTACCGGTGCCGCTTTCACCTGTGATCAATACATTGGTTTTGGTCGGCCCGATCTGTTCAATGCGCTTGTAAATGGCCCGCATACCCGGACTATTACCAATGATCCGGTTGAAATGAAGACTATCCTTGAGTTCGGAAGAGGTGCTTTCTTTTTCCTGGTCCAGGGTTTTAAGATCCATCGCCTTCTGGATGGTCTGTTTGAGCTCAGTGTTGTCAAAGGGTTTGGGCACAAAATCATATGCCCCTTCATTCATGGCTTCCACAGCAATCTCAGTGGTGGAATACGCAGAAATCATGATGACGATGGTATTTGAATTTTTTTTCTTGGCCTCTTTTAAAACCTCCAGCCCGGTAATATCACCCAGACGGATATCTGACAGGATCAGGTCATAATTGTTTTTCTGAATCATGTTTACGGCCTGCTTGCCGTTTTTAGCCTCAGTGACCGTATAGCCTTCCTTGGAGAGTAAAACATCCAAAAATTCACGCATACTGGCTTCATCATCCACCACAAGGATCTTCTGGCTTTGGCTCATTTTTTTACCCTATTTAAATGGTTATCCGGCATTTTATATTTGATGCACCACCCGGCCGTCGACCATGGTCATCCAGGCACAGCCCCTGACCTGACGGCCGCCAAAAGGCGTATTACGGCTCTTGGATGCGAAATTATCAGGATCTATGGTCAGTTCATGGTCCGGATCAATCAGGGTCAGGTCTGCAGGGTTCCCCGGCCTGATGTCGTTGTCCATGCCGATGACCCGGGCCGGTGCCTTTGCCATTTTCTCAATCAGCGCCTCCATGGAGAGGTGGTTGCGGTGCACCAGTTCAAGTGAAAGTGATAAAGCGGTTTCCAGGCCAAGTATGCCGAATGCGGCCCGGTCAAACTCAAGGTCCTTTTCCACTTCAGAATGCGGTGCATGGTCAGACGCGATAAGGTCGATGGTGT
>CAZLNA010000084.1:0-7849 GCA_964560485.1 uncultured Desulfobacula sp.
CATCAGAACCAGGGCGTAGTCATTTTTTTCAACGGCCTGAACCGCTTCCTCGCCGTTATTGGCCAGATCTGCCACATGACCGAGTTTAAGCAGGTGCATGGATGCCACCTTCTGGTTGACCGGGTTGTCCTCAACCAGAAGAATGCGGGCCTTTATTCCGGTCTCCTCGTTCAGGCTGTGACGGGTGATGATCGGGGCCGGCATATCTTCTGGCACCGCTGACTCGCCGGACAGGACAACGGCTAGTGTATCATAGAGCCTGGATTGCTTGAGCGGTTTTGTCAGGTAGGCATCAAAGCCGGCGGTTTTTGCGCTTGCTGCGTCTCCCCTGAGTCCTCTGGAAGCAATCAGCACCAGATGTGTCTGGTCAATCTCCGGATGGTGTTTAATGGTTTGCGCCAGATCCCGTACATCCATGCCAGGCATCATATCGTCAATAATCGCAATCTCGTAAGGCATTCCGGCCTGGGCCGAGGCTGTGAGCATATCAATGGCCTGGGAAGCATTTAAAGCTGCCCGGGCCTGGCATTTCCAGGCTGTCAGGTAGGCCTGAAGAATGTCACGGCTGGTTTTAGCGCCATCCACAGCCAGAATCCGGCAGCCTTCAATATTTGCTGCATTCTTCATTACCGGGAAGTCAATGGTTTCCGGTTTGTTGAATCGCGCGGTGAACCAGAAAGTAGACCCTTGGCCTTCCTGGCTGTTAACCCCGATATTGCCATCCATCAGTTCTACCAGCTGCCGGCATATGGCAAGGCCGAGACCGGTGCCGCCATATTTTCGTGTGGTGGAGGTGTCTGCCTGGGAAAAAGATTTGAACAGCCGGTCGATAAGGGATTCAGGGATACCGATCCCAGTGTCTTTAATCCGGAAAAATAAGATGGCATGCCTGGCCGTTTCTTCCTTGACCCTTGCCTCAATCGCCACTTCACCCTGCTGAGTGAATTTAACAGCATTGGCAGACAGGTTGATCAGGACCTGGCGAAGGCGTCCCGGATCACCGATCAGCCGGGAAGGAACATCCGGATGGATAAAGCAGGAAAATGCCAGTTTTTTTTCAGCCGCTTTGACATCAATGATTTCTGCCACATCTTCCAGGGTGACCCTCAGGTCAAAGCCAATCTTTTCGATATCGAGCTTTCTGGCTTCAATTTTGGAAAAATCGAGAATGTCGTTGACAACGGTCAAGAGGGCGTCCGCACTTTTCTGGGCGGTCTGGGCATACTCATTTTGTTCATCATTGAGGCCGGTGTCCTGCAGGAGGTGAATCATGCCGATGACACCATTCATAGGGGTCCGGATTTCGTGACTCATATTTGCCAGAAAATCACTTTTGGCCTGATTGGCTTTTTCTGCGGCTTCTTTGGATGTTATCATCTGTTTGCTGGCACTGACACGGACATATTCGTAGACTGCGGCCATGGTAATGACGGCAGCCATGGATCCGAGCAGGCGCTGTTTGAATGCAGCCGGGTAAACTGCGGTCACAAACGGCAGATCCGGGAAAAAAAGAATCAGGATCATGGATACGATGAAAATGGAAAGGAAAATACTGCCGTGTTTAAGCCCCATGGCAAAAAAGACCAGGGTAGGGAAAAAATAGAGCCATAGCGGTCCTGTGTTTTCCACACCGCCGGTGCACAGCAGGTAGAGCAGCAGCACAAGCATGATATAGAGGATATGATTTGTTGCGGCCTGGCCGTTTCCAGTGAACCGCATGTATAAAATATTTAAAATCACAGCAACCCCGATGGCTGAAAGAACCCAGGCATTAAGGGTATTGCCGGATTTTATGGACAGAAGAATGAAAATAATCAGGGCAGCAGCAGCAAATCCGTTAAAGACTTTGGCAAAAACCATCGACCCTTTGATATCAGAAGAAATGTCAGAAACGTGAACGTCCCGGCCACTGGATTGAGCTGTATTTACTGAATCGCTTTTTGCAGTATTTTCCTCTGATCCACTGGAGCCTGCAGTCGTTTTTGTATCACGCGACTCTTTTTGAAAGGTCAATGTTTTAAGCTCCAATCGCCATATATTTGCCGGCTATCCGTTGTGATGACATTATATGAACCGTTTTGGGTGGATTGAAGAATAACATCTGCATTAATAAGCTGTAAACAAGAACCGCTTTTTTGTCAAGAAAAGGAATGTCAGGCGATACCGGCTAAGATCCAAACAGGATGCTGGTCTGGTTGAAAAAGGTACC
Source organism: uncultured Desulfobacula sp. (assembly GCA_964560485.1). Classification (GTDB taxonomy): domain Bacteria; phylum Desulfobacterota; class Desulfobacteria; order Desulfobacterales; family Desulfobacteraceae; genus Desulfobacula. The sequence goes on from CAZLNA010000084.1 coordinate 2,210, forward strand.
GGCGACACAGGCCGTCAGAAGACAGGCAAAAGTCGCGGCGATCAGTGCGGAAAGGGCAATTTTTGATATATCTGCGGTTCTTTCCGGGGCCAGGGCTGAAATACCGCCGGCAAAAATGGCCATGGAAGCCACATGGGCAAAACCGCAGAGCGCATAGGCCGTGATCACTGCCGATCTGGGGTGGTTGAGAGCCTGGCTGGCCATGGCAGCGGCAAGGTCCTGATAGGATTTAACCTCTGTCAGGATCAGGCGTTCGCCGATGATTTCGCAGATGATGGCGGCATCTGACACCGGAATGCCGATGATAAGGGTAAACGGATATAAGAGCCATCCCAGAAATGTTTTCAGGGTCCACTCTCCTGACAGGCCAAAGACATGGTTCACCAGGCTGCCGATCCCGCCGAAAACAAGATCGAGAAGTGCCACCAGACCCATGGCCGCAATAAGCAGGGCTGTGATGTTAAAGGCGACCTTCAGTCCTGTGGTGGCACCGTTGATAATGGCTTCGAACAGGCTGGCATCCCTTTCATAATGGCTGGTAACATTTTTACCCAAGGTGTCTGGCGTCCGGGTTTCCGGTACAAAAAGCTTGGACATGATCAGGGCTGCCGGTGCTGAGAGAAATGACGCAGAGACCAGGTGCCCGGCAATGGATGAGAATTGATCCTGCAGGGTGAAGACATAAAGGGCGAGTACGTTTGAGGCCACGGTGGCCATGCCCGCGGTCATCATGGTATTCAATTCGGAAACCGTCATTTTTGGAATATGAGGCCTGACAGTAATGGCAGATTCCACGCCGACAAATATGTTACTGGCTGCGCACAGGCTTTCTGCGCCTGAAAGATTCATCAGCCGGGTAAAGAGTTTTGAGAACTGGCGGATGATAAAGGGCAGTATCGGGTAATAATAGAACACCGCTACCAGGCTTGAAAAAAAGATAATCGTGGGAAGCGCCTGAAAGGCCAGGATAAATCCTAAAGACCCTTTTTGACCGGGCGGTGCGGCTAGCGGACCAAAGACAAAGGCCGCCCCCTGGGAAGCTCTGGAGAGAATCAGGATGACAAGCTCATTGATGCCTTTAAAAAGAGCGATGCCAGCAGGAATGACAAAAATAAAAAAGGCAAACACCAACTGAAGGCTGACGCCCCAGATGATCAGCCGCCAATTTGGCTCGGTTTTGTTTTTCAGGACAAACCGGGAGAGCGCCCAGGCCAGAAAGATCAGGACAAATATACCTGCAAAGCTGACCAGATTGTAAGGTTCCAGGCGGCTAAGCACAGGGTCGTCCGGCAGGATAAGGATCAGACATCTTTTTTTGCATAATTGGTAGCGCCGTCTTCCCCGATCCATCCGCCAGGAGAGGATGAACCGGGAAAGGACAAAAAAGGATCAGGCGTCTATGTAGCCTGTGCCATTACAGGTTGGGCACTCCACATCCGGATCGCAGATGCAGTCATCCACGGTTTCACCATCGTCGGAATGACGCCATTCGCTATTGCATTCACAGTTTCCTACAATTACTCCCGTACCGTTGCAATCAGGGCATTTTTTTTTTTCCATAATGATGTCCTTTCCTTTTCTATGGGGGTTAGAAACTATAAGAAAAGAATAATCCTCTATTTGTTTTTGTAAAGGCTTTTCAAAGCCGGGTCACTTTTTTTAAGCAAAAAATTAAAAAAACAGGAATTAAAAGTAATGTTTTATTGACAAATGCCGATCTGTTATATACCCTTGCGTCGGAAAATTTGCAGGACAGGCAGGGCCCTTTTTTATGTGTTTGCTCAGGAAATTAGGTCTTTTAAAATAGCTTGTTGTTAAAACGTCTAAGTTGAGAGAAAGTAGTAGTTTCACTAGGGGCAAAACATGATGCGGCATGGTAAACGATGAGAAGTTTGGAACCGGTCTGTACCGAGGACTTTGATTATCACAACCACACTATTCTGGTGGTGGATTCCAGCACTGACAATCTGTATGTTTCTGTTTCCTACCTTGCAGAGTGCGGGTTTCAGGTTCTTTCCGCCAAAAACGGGGAAAATGCCTTTTCCCTTGCAAACACAGAACAGCCGGACCTTATCCTGATTGATGTCATGCTGTCAGGCATGGACGGATTTGAAACCTGCGAAAGGCTCAAAGCTGAACCCATGACCCGGAATATCCCGGTGATCTTCATGACCGGCCTGGCAGAAACAGACAGTAAACTGAAAGGCTTTTCCCTTGGTGCCGTCGACTACCTGACCAAGCCGTTTGCCCAGGAAGAGCTTCTGGCGCGGGTGACCACCCAGCTGAAGCTTAAAGATCTTGCGGAAAATCTTGAGAAAAAAGTAAGGGATCAGACACAGGAACTGGTTCTGGCCAATAAAAAACTTGAACACAAGATTTCAGAAGCCAACCGGATTGCCTCCGCTCTCAGGGAGAGTGAACAGCGGTACAAAGCGGTGATTGAAAATTCCAATGACGGGATTGTGATTATTGAGGCTGGAAAAATAGTATTTTTAAATGAAAAAGTGCTTCATATGTTTGAATATGAACACCCTGAATCGCTTCTGGGACGACCGGTGGAGGATTTATTTCATCCCAGGGAGAAAGATCGCATCCGTCAATACAACCGCCGCAGGGAGACAGGCCGGCCCGTGCCGGAGCAATATGAAGCCAGGGGGGTGACTCAAAGCGGACACCGGATCTACATAGGGGTCTCTGCCACCCGGATCACGTTCCAGGACCGTGTGGCTGTCCTGGGATTTTTAAAAGACCTGACCCGCCATAAGCGCCTGGAAGGACAGCTCCAGCAGGCCCAGAAGATGGAGGCCATTGGGACACTGGCCGGCGGTATTGCCCATGATTTTAACAATATTCTCAATATCATTATCGGCCACACTGAACTGGCATTGCTCGACAACACGGTTCAGACCGGCACCCAGGAATACCTCCACCGGGTCATGGATGCCAGCCAGCGGGCATCCGACCTGGTCCACCAGATTCTGACCTTCAGCCGACAGAAAGGTATGGAATCCAAGCCTTTGAACATCAGTGTTTTACTCAAAGAGACATTGAAGATGCTTCGCGCATCCCTGCCCAGCAGCATTGACATCCAGCAGAACATAATGGACAGTCAGAGCCTGATTCTGGCGGACAGCACCCGGATTCACCAGTTATTCATGAATCTGTGTACCAATGCCAGCCATGCCGTACCTGACCAGGGCGGCCGGATTGATGTGGAACTTGACCGTCTTGAGCTGGGCATGGGTAATGATTTGAACCTTGCCCCGGGACCCTACTTAAAACTTTCTGTTTCAGATAATGGCCACGGCATGGATGCGGCAACAAAGCACCGGATATTTGATCCTTATTTTACCACCAAGAAACCCGGAGAAGGTACCGGTCTCGGTCTTGCCCTGGTCCACAGTATTGTGACCGGCTACAAGGGGTTTATCCGGGTGGAAAGCCGGCCGGATGAAGGCGCCCGCTTTGACGTCTTTTTACCTGCGGTCTCAGGCACTGTTGTCCAAAAAGAGAATGAACTGGGGCTTGAAGAGCTGCCCAGGGGCAGTGAGCATATCCTGTTTGTGGATGACGAAGAGATGGTGGTCACCCTGTATGAAGACATGATGACCTTTCTGGGATACAGTATCACAGCCACCTCAAGCAGCCTTGATGCCTGGCAGATGTTTGAGGCAGATCCAGAACGGTTCGACCTTGTGATTACGGATTTGACCATGCCCCGGTTGGCCGGAGATGAACTGGCAAAAAAAATGATCCATCTCCGGCCCGATGTTCCCATTATCCTGTGCACCGGGCACAGCAACCGTGTTACGCGAAGGGATGCTCAGTCCATCGGCATCCGTCAATACCTGATGAAACCGATTATCCTCGACCAGCTGGCATTTGCCATCCGGGATGCTCTGGGTGCGCAGCGGTTTTAAACCATCAGGTGTTTTTCAGTGCCTGAGCAATGGCATCGCAGACATAATCCATGTTCTGGCTGGTCAGGCCGGCCACGTTGATCCTTCCGCCGCCCACAACATAGATGGATTTGTTTTCCTTGAGCCAGGTCACGGCATCGTCTGAAAGTCCGGAAAAAGAAAACATGCCGCGCTGGGTTTTGATATATGAAAAATCCTGGGTAATGCCTCTTCCAACCAGGCCGTCCACCAGTGCTGTCCGCATATTGACAATCCGTTCCCGCATCTGGGTGAGTTCTTCAGTCCATTGCGCGGTCAGAGCGTCATCTTTCAGGACCGTGGCCACCACCAGTCCGCCATGGGCCGGCGGGTTGGAGTAGCAGACCCGGACAGTCAGTTTAAGATGGCTCATGGCGACCTGAGCCTCTTCTCTGGTTGGGCTGACAATGGTAAGCGCCCCTGTCCGTTCGTTGTAAAGACCAATATTTTTAGAGAACGAGGAGGCAATAAAAAGATCCTGACCCGCCTTGCTGAAGCATTCAACCGCAATCCGGTCGGCTTCTACTGAATCGCCAAAGCCCTGGTATGCAAAGTCAAGAAACGGAATCCATTTTCTCTCAGCCGCAATATCTGCCACCCTCTGCCACTGGTCATCTGAAAGATCTACACCTGTCGGGTTATGGCAGCATGCATGCATGAGAACAATGTCGCCTTCGGGAATATTTTCAAGGCAGGAAATCAAAGCTGGGTAATCAACACTTTTGTTTTGTGCGTCATAATACGGGTATTCCTTGATCTCAAATCCGGCAGCTGTAAAAATGCCTTTGTGGTTGGCCCATGTGGGAGAGCTGACCCAGAGCGTGGCATTGGGTGCAAATTTTCTTAACAGGTCAGCGCCCATTCTCAGTGCACCGGTACCTCCTGGTGCGTGGATCGTGGCAGCCCGGCCACTGGAGAAAACTTCGGACTCCGGACCGAGAACCAGTTTTTGAACCTGCTCAGCATAGGTTGGGTCGCCTGAGATGGGCAGGTAGCTTTTGCTGGTCTCAACATCGATCAGGATCTGTTCTGCAGCCTTGACAGCACTCAGAACCGGGGTGTTTCCCAGATCATCTTTATAGACGCCTGCACCTAAGTTCACTTTATTCGGATTGGGATCATTCTTAAACGCTTCTGTCAAACCGAAAATTGCATCAGCCGGGGCCTGTTCAATGCTTTTCCACATCATTTTTCCTTCCTTTACTGTAAAACGATTTAAATTGGGGGTTGATTCTGTGCGGTATATTTATCAGCAAACAGCCTTACCGCACAACTGGTTTTTGGCCTTTATCTCTTTTTTCATTTAAATGGGTCTGATCAATATTATTTTTCCAGGTAATAATAAGAGGTGTTCAGATAGGGGGCATTGGTTTTTTGTCTCAGGCAGGCGTCTCAGAACATGCCATTGGCGAACAATAAAACCCAGACAAGAGGAATGAAAGGGTTGAATTTCAAACCTTTTTTAAGCTGAGCAGGACGGTTTCTCGTTGTCATGAAATTGGCATATCTGCCGGAAAAAAAGGGGGCTCTCTGTCTGGATAAAGATCAGACCAAAAAACCATTGTCCGGCAATCCAGGGTGGTTTTCCAAAGTCTTGCGGCCTTGGTTTCAGAAAAAAGGCATCTGGTTGACAAAATCCGGTCTGCATGTCACAGTGCGGCCATGTAACTTATGAAAAGGCATTTTACGGCTAATGCAGGAT
>CAZLNA010000085.1:0-7829 GCA_964560485.1 uncultured Desulfobacula sp.
TTGCATACCTGTCCGTGATGACATGCTGAAGGCGGGAAAGTGTCACTATACAGGTCATTCCACTGTTTTTCAGAGGCGGGAAAACAGGTGGGCTGTTCAAACGCATGACTATTTAATTTTCAATTTAATATTATGGGTTTTCAGGGTTGTATCCACGGCACTGCTCAATTCGTTTAATGTCATGTTCGAGGTATAGTTTTCCCCGTCAGAAAAAATTTCAACTCCGTTGATACTCTTTTTGGTTAATTTGAGCAGTACGCCCATGCCAAATGATCTTTCCACCTTGAAATGTCCATTTGTCCCGTTCATGATAACTCCTTTCTCAGACAACGGCGTTTGGGTGTAAAGGCTGTTTTATCCTTTATTATTGATATCGACCCGTCCTGCCAAATACTGATCGTTTCATTCATCATTTTCTTCTTGAGTCGGTCATGTCACCGTATCCTTACACGATTATCCGCAAGGGTCATGATTGCATCCCGACGATTGATGAATTAAAAAGCAATTCTTGTGCCACACGTTTCAGTCCCTAAACAGACAGCACATTTAAACGCTCCCGGCCTGAAAAAGACCCCCAAAAGTTACATTTTTAACAGAAAAACGGTTGGGTTATTTCAATTTTGTATTTTCCGGCAGGTCTCTAACCACTGGCGCCCGTGCTTATCGGCCGCATCAATGACAAGAGTCCGATCCCTGACAGACCGGCTGCCACCATCAATGAGAACGGCAGGGCATAACTGCCGCTGGTGTCAAAGAGATAACCCACCATAAAGGGCCCGATCGCACCGCCTGCTGTACCAGAGAAGACCAGCAGCCCGAAAAGACTGCCATGGGCCCGGGTGCCAAAAAGCTCTGCAATGATGGGGGAAAGAACCGTAAAAAAACCGCCGTGGGCCAGGCCGTAGATCGAAGCAAAAAGGTAAAGCTTCCACAGTGTATCCGCTGCCTGGAGCCAGAGCAAACCTGTCACAAGGACCACCAGCGAGATCATCATGGATGAGCGGCTTCCGATCCTGTCTATCACAAGCCCCGTGGCAAAGCGCCCCAGCATGCTCACCCCGCCGATGCAGGAAAGCACGCCTGCTGCCTTGTGCGCAGAAAACCCCATATCCCTGGCATGAGGGACAATATGAACCAGAATACTCATCAGGCAGGAAAGAATAATCATATTGATCAGACAGACCAGCCAGAGCTGGTATGTTTTTGCAGCCTGTGAGAAATCCATCCCGGCCTGCACAGTTGCGGCAGTATCAGATCTGCCGGAAACATTTGGGTATTCACTTTCATAATCCGGATTGTTTTTAAGCCCTCTGGCAATCAAGGTCAGCAGCACCATGCAGCAGAAGCCAAGGATTAAACCAGCTTTCTGCCATCCCACACCGGCGATCAGCAGGCTGGCAAAGGCAGGAAATATCATTTGTCCGGCACCGGTACCCACTTTGACCATCCCGGTCACAAATCCCCTTTTTTCAGGAAACCATCGGGCAATGGTACTCAACGCGATCACATCCACCGAACTTAACCCAAACCCGAAGATCAGGCCGAAGACCAGGTAAAGCTGCCATAACGCAGAGATACCGGACATCAGCATCAGGCCGGCGCCCAGGAAAAACGCGGTAATCGTCATAATGGTTTTCGGCCCCACCCGGTCACTGATCCGCCCCACGTAGACCGCAAAAAGGCCGGAAATGAAAAATGCCACTGAAGAAGCGCCCGAGATACCTGCCCGGGGCCATCCGAACGTTGACATCAATGGATTGAAAAAAACACCAAAAGAGACATAAGCCCCAATACCAACGGCCTGAATACCGAAACACAAGGCTGCTATTCTTGCTGCGGCACCTGTCGTTTGCCCATGCTTTTTATCCAAAGCGGATTTCCTTTTCTTGACAAACAAAATTGAACTCTATATTTATGATATCGTTGTGACAGGACACATAAACATATATTTATAGCACAAAGGAGTTTTTTATGAACATCTTATTTTTCGGACCCAATGGAAGCGGCAAAGGCACCCAGGGAAAGATCCTGAAAGACAAATACAACATCGCCCATGTTGAATCCGGTGCGATTTTCCGCGACAATATTAAAGGTGGCACTGAACTGGGTAAAAAAGCAAAAGAATACATCGACAAAGGGGACCTGGTACCTGACGAAATCACCATTCCGATGATGATAGACCGCATCAAACAGGACGACTGCAAGCAAGGCTGGCTCCTGGATGGTTTCCCGAGAAACAAGGTGCAGAGTGAGAAACTCCACGAAGCATTGAATGCAGAAGGAATCAAACTCAATTATGTCATTGAAATGCTTCTCGACCGCAAGATCGCCAAAAACCGTATCATGGGCCGAAGACTCTGTGAAAACGACAACAACCACCCCAACAACATTTTTATTGATGCCATCAAACCGGATGGAGACAAATGCCGGGTCTGCGGCGGTGCTTTGAGCACCCGTGCTGACGATCAGGATGAAGCTGCCATTGACAAACGCCATTCCATCTATTATGACACCGATACCGGCACACTGGCCTCTTCCTATTACTGGAGAGATCTGCCGGACGCTGATTTCAAATACCTTACCCTGAACGGTGAGCAGCCCCTGCCGGATGTCACCGACGAGCTGATCTCCAAACTGTAGATCGCTTTGCAGGGTATTTACAGCCCTTGTAAAACAGGCGCCGTACTCCTGTGAAAAACAGTGGTACGGCGTTTTTTTTCTTGCCTTTGCCATCCATTTTTGTTACAAAAACCGGTTATAAATATCTAGGGTATTTAAATCCACTATGAAAGGGGCGATGTTTTTTGAAGGACATAACAGTTACGGTCATTGACAACGATGTTGAAAGAGCTCTGCGGATTCTTAAAAAGAAAATCCAGAACGACGGCCTCTTCAAGCGTCTGAAAGTTAAGAAGCATTTTGAAAAGCCGTGCCAGTTCCGGCGTCGTAAAGTCAGAGAAGCCATGAGACGGCAGAGAATTGCCGCATCACGATCACGCAGAAGACGCAACTAAACCTTACCTTCGACAACCGGTATGAGTCGCCTGAAAGGTGTTTCATACCGGTTTTTTATTGACTGCCATGACATCACATGCGTACAAGGCCTGCCTGGACAGGATATACAAGCTTGGCCGGTTCGGCATCAAACTCGAACTTGACACCATTGAAAATATGCTGCGGCTGCTCAACCATCCGCAGAAAACCTACCATACCGTCCATGTGGCCGGCACCAACGGCAAAGGCTCAACCGCCGCCTATATTGCATCCATTTTGACGGCAGCCGGCTTTAAAACAGGTGTTTACACATCCCCGCACCTGGTCGACTTCAATGAACGCATGACCGTCAATCAGAAACAGATCAGCAACGAGGATGTGGTCAAGGCCTACGAAGCCGTTAATGCTGTTGACATCGGCAAACGGAAAGCCACTTTTTTTGAAATCGCCACTGCCATGGCCTTTTATTATTTTGCCAGGCAGAAGGTGGATTGGGCCGTCATTGAAACCGGTATGGGCGGACGCTTTGATGCCACCAATATTATCCTGCCCCGGGTCAGCGTCATCACCAACCTCTCCATTGAGCACACCGACTACCTGGGTGGCACCATTAAAGCCCTGGCCCGTGAGAAAGGGGGGATCATCAAAGAGAACACCCCTGTGGTCACCGGCGTGAGCCAGCCTTCGGGCCGGGCCGTGATCAAAGCACTTGCAGAACAGAATGCGGCCGACCTCTTTGAGTACAAGAAAGATTTTTCCATCAGGAAAAAATCCAGGGCAGACCGCTATACCTATAACGGGATCTTTAATTCATTCAAAGATCTGAAAAAGCCGCTGCCCGGTATCCACCAGAAAGAGAATTTAAGCCTGGCACTGGCTGCCTGTGAGTTGATTTTCAACAAATCCGCCCGGACAAAACCAACCATTCAACTCTCCCTGCCGCTGGTGGCAGACGGACTTGAAAAAGTGAACTGGCCCGGACGGCTCGAACACATCCAGGACAATCCACTGGTGATCCTGGACGGTGCTCACAATCTGCATGCGTCAAAAGTGCTCAGACACCATCTGACAGCGACACTGGGCAACCGGCCGCTGACGCTGGTCGTCGGCATCCTGGATGACAAGCCGTATGAAAAGATGCTGTCCAATCTGGTTGCCTGTGCCAGCCGGGTCATCATCACACGGGCCGATACGGATCGCAGCCTTGATCCCCGGGTTCTCAGGCAGGCTGTAAAAAAGATCAGTGGTGTGCCGGTCTCAATCATTGAAGATGTGAAGACCGCTGTGTCTCATGCCATTGAGACATCTTCGGATAACGATGCCGTCTGCGTGGCAGGTTCGCTTTATGTGGCAGGAGAAGCCAAAGAAAAATTTGACAAGGACCTTGAACAAAAGAAGAATTTAAAGTAGCATACATATTCGTGCGCCCGTGGTAAAGTGGATATTACGTCAGCCTCCGAAGCTGAATATCGCTGGTTCGATTCCAGCCGGGCGTACCACCACTCATTATGAAAACCCCTTTAAAAATAGGTCTCATCTCATATCGCAGCAATCCGCACTGCGGCGGCCAGGGGGTTTACATCCGTCACTTGAGCCATGCACTGGCTGATCTGGGGCATCAGGTAGAGGTAATTGCAGGTCCGCCAGATCCACTGCTGAACCATAACACGGCCCTGACCATGCTCGACACCCTCGATCTTTACAACCCGGCCGACCTTTTCAGGACACCCAGGCTTGAAGAACTCAAAGATCCAATCAACCTGCTGGAATGGCTTGACGTTTCCACCATGGGATACCCGGAACCGCTCACCTTTGGCATGCGATTGACCCGTCACCTCAAACAGACCAGAAAGCGGTTCGACATCCTCCATGACAACCAGAGCCTGAGTTACGGCATCCTCTCTCTGGCCCGGGAAATGCCGGTGACTGCCACTATCCACCATCCCATGACCGTGGACCGCCGGCTGGCTGTTAAAAGTGCCCCCTCATTCATCCAGAAGGTCAAGGCATTGAGATGGTATTCATTTATCAGCATGCAGAAACGGGTGGCCAAGCGCCTGCCCAGCCTCATCACGGTGTCGGACAGCAGCAGGCAGGATATTGCCCAGGAGTTCAAAATACCCGAGGAGCGGTTTACCACCATCCCCATCGGTATTGACACCGACAGTTTTTTCCCGATGGATACCATTAAAAAAGATCCTGAACGCCTCATTGTAACCAACAGCGCAGACATGCCCCTGAAGGGCCTGGCTTACCTGCTGACCGCAGTCAAGGCCGTACTGGACATCCGCCCGGTCAACCTGGTAGTGGTGGGATCTCCCAAGAAAGGCGGCACCATTGAACAGCTGGTTAAATCTCTGGGCCTTACGCACCATATCCGTTTCACGGGCCGCATTGACCAGGCGCAATTTGTCAGGGAATATGCACAAGCTGCGATTTCTGTCATCCCTTCCCTTTATGAAGGATTCGGCCTGCCTGTGGGAGAAGCCATGGCCTGCCGGATTCCTGTGATCAGCACCACAGGCGGTGCACTGTCCGAAGTTGCGGGCGACGCAGCCATGATGGTCCCCCCGGCTGACGCCCCTGCGCTGACAGAGGCCATCCTTGAACTGATGGATGATCCAGCACTCAGGCAAACCCTTGCCGAAAAAGGATACCAGCGGGTACACCAGGAATTCACCTGGGAAAAAACAGCTGTCAGAACCGCGGCTGAATATCGGAAGGTCATCCATGCTTACCATTGATTTCAAACAGCTTGCGCTTTCCCCCAATGCCCGTGTTCTCGATATCGGCTGTGGTGAAGGCCGCCATATCATTGCGGCTGGCCAGCATCCTCAGACCCGTTGCGTGGGAGCGGATTACGTTTTCGAGAATCTGGCTGAAACTAAGAAAAAAATTGCGTTTCACCGCTCATTCAATGACCTGAGCTGCAGATCAATGGACCTTTCGTGCATGGACATCACCTGTCTGCCATTTGAAGACAACAGCCTTGACTGCGTGATCTGCTCAGAGGTGCTTGAACATATTCCCGACGATACCCGGGCCATGCAGGAATTACTCCGTATCGTCAAACCGGGCCGCTCTCTGGCAGTCAGCGTCCCTCGCTTTCTGCCTGAAAAGATCTGCTGGCTCTTGTCAAAGGAATACCCCCATCAGGATATGGGGCATATTCGAATTTATAAGAAAGACGCATTGATCAAAAAAATGGAATCCCTGGGCGCCACATTTTTATCCAGCCACTATGCCCATAGCATCCATTCCCCCTACTGGTGGCTGAAATGTCTGGTTGGGCTGGAAAACAGCCGCCATCTGCTGGTCGATGCCTATCATCGTCTCCTGGTCTGGGACCTGATGAAGCAGCCCAGGATCACCCGCTGCATTGACCAGGCCCTTAACCCGCTGATCGGCAAAAGCCTGGTTCTGTATTTTAAAACCTGCTGAAATCTGATACTCTGTATGTCAAGCTGGACTAACCCGGAGAGATATTAATGAATATCAAGGTAATCCTGTTTATCACCCCTTTCCTGCTCATGGTGATCATTTCGTGTGTGAGCACCGTACCACAGCCTGGAAAAAGGAATGATCCACTGATCAATACAATTATTCACGGACCCTCAGGCAGAACTGTTGATTTTCCTTCGCTCGCTGAGGCAATCGCTTCCTATGATGTGATTTACCTGTCAGAAAAGCATGACAACCCGGATCATCATGCCATTCAGCACAAAATCATTGAAGCGCTCCTCCTGAATAAGGAAAAAGCAGGACCCAGCCCCTCCATCGGATTTGAATTTTTCAGCACACACCATACATCCGACCTGCTGGGTTTCATAGACCGCGGCCCTGAAAAACAATCAGAAAAAATCGAAATCATGATTGAAAAAAATCTTCGCATGAAACTGGGGTGGCACCTTCAATCAGATACGTTATGGCAGTACTATTTTGATCTGCTTTTGCTTGCCCGTGAAAAAGGACTGACCGCTGCCGGTCTCGACCTGTCCGCCGCTTTGAAAAAACGGATCACGCGCAAAGGAGCGGCCGGGCTGAACGCCCTGGAAAAAGATCAGATCTTTAGCACCGGCCTTACTGATCCGGTTTATAAGAACTATATGTTTGATATCTTCAAAGCGGTTCACTGCGGCATGGGAAATGAAAAAATGCAGGCCCGTCTCTATGATACCTGGGTGGCAAGAAACGACGCCATGGCCCAATCCATTGTCCGGATGCATACGCACTCGGGCGGGCCGGTCATTGTCATCATCGGGTACGGACACACAGAGTATGGTCTTGGCGTTATCAACCGGGTGGCAGCCATTGACAGCACCATCCGGCAGGTCAATATCGGATTGACTGAAATCAGCGTCACCCCCTCCCTGCTGCCGGAATACCTGGAGCCTCTGGATCTGGAGGGGTATTCAAAAGTGCCGAGAGCTGATTATCTGTGGTTTACCCAGCGGGTGTCCTATGAAGATCCGTGTGAGCGGTTTAAAGAGGCATTAAAAAGAATGAAACGATGAAACGCCACGCTTATACCCGCTTGAGCACCCCCAACGATTTTACCATATCAAGTGCCTGAAAATCCCCTGAAGCCAGCGCAATCTCATAAACCTGGCGGGGGGCCTGGCCGCCCTGTTCAGGGTCAAAAAAGACATCATGAATCACCAGGAACCCTGACGGTTTGATATGATAGGCCCAGGTCAGAAAGTCGGTATGGGCGGCTTCAAAGGAATGACCGCCGTCAATAAAAAGCATGGAAATCGGGGTTTTCCACATTTTCCCGGCTGTGTGGGAAGCAGAGACAATGGGCACTACCGTCTCTTCCAGGCCGGTCCGCCTCA
>CAZLNA010000086.1:0-7818 GCA_964560485.1 uncultured Desulfobacula sp.
GGCAAAGCAGGTGCCAGCGATGCCAGTGCAGAGTTTGTCGGCAAAATCAGACAGCTCTTTGAAAAGGAAAAAATCGTCTGGCAGACCGGAGAGCTTGGCAAAGTGGATCAGGGCGGTGGCGGCACTGTTGCCAAATTTCTGGCTGCATACGGAATGGATGTCCTCGACTGCGGACCGGCTCTGCTCTCCATGCACTCACCGTTTGAAATATCCAGCAAGGCAGATGTCTATATGACCTATCAGGCCTACAAAGCATTTTATGGGATGCAATAATCGATATGTTTCCTGGCCAGGTTTGCTGGCCTGGAAACTCATTTTGTTTCTTTTTTTGACTGCAGGCCCTCTCTATGCAGATGCCCGGGTTACCGGGGCGCTTCTGACAGATGAATCCGGCACAGTTCTGTTTGAATCCAACAGCACCAGGCCATTTATCCCTGCCTCCGTTCTGAAACTTTTAACCAGCCTTGCAGCCATGGATGTATTGGGCAAAGACCACCGGTTTGCCACACAGGTCTATTTTGATCCGGCATCCTTGACACTTTATCTCAAGGGATTTGGCGATCCCCTGTTCATCTCAGAGGTCATTCAGGCGCTGGTGGATCAAATACTTGACGTCTATTCCATCCGCCGGATTGACCGCATTGTGCTGGACCAGAGTTATTTTGCAAACAACATCCGCGTCCCGGGCAAGGGCGAGTCTGTCAACCCCTATGATGCCGGTGTCGGTGCTCTTTGCGCCAATTTCAACACCATCGTGTTCAGACAGGCGGCCGACGGCTCGTTCATCAGTGATGAACCCCAGACCCCGCTCTTGCCGGTATTTTTAGACGATATAAAAAAAACTGGCCTTTCCAACGGCCGGATTCCCCTGTCTAAAAAGCAGAGCCGGGTTTATCCAGGACAGCTGATCCAGTACTTTCTGGACAAAAAAAACATCAGCGTATCCGGTCATGTCGCGCTCGGGCCGTTTCCTCCGGTCTCAGATCCAGTGACCTTTTACTCCCCATTTCCGCTCAGTTCAATCATCCGAAATCTGTTGAAATATTCGAACAATTTTATTGCCAACCAGCTTGTGCTGGCCATGGGCGCCAAAAGATACGGTCCGGGTGCCGATCTGGAGGCTGGCCTGAATGTGATGCGCGACTATGCCGACAAAAAACTTCGTCTGCGCGACTTGCAGATCTTTGAAGGCTCAGGAATCTCAAGGCAGAACCGGTTGAGCCCCTGCCAGATGATTCGTATTTTAAAGGCCTTTCTGCCGTATGAAAACCTGCTGAACCAGTCCGGCCGGGACCACTATAAAACAGGCACTTTGACCGGTGTGAGAACCCGGGCAGGATATTTCACCGGCAAAGACAAAAAAAAATATCCCTATGTGATCATGATCAACCAGCGCAAAAAAGGGTATGATACGATTTATAAAAAAATGATCGCCATCATACAGGAAAAAGAGGCCGCCATTCCGACAACAGGCCGTTGAAACGTCTAATCTGAATCAGGTGCAGGCTTTAGATGATTCAAAAAGCCATAGGTGAGGGTCAACAGCAGCAGGGTACAGGTATTGAGAATCTGGGTATCAAAAAGCCCTCCCAGAAAAAGCACAAGCGTGACAGAAAAAACAAAATAGCCTGTTTTTCCCTGCCTGAACTGCCATGAACGCTTCAGCATTTCCCAGAAGAGCCATAAGCAGACCAGGATACCGATCACACCAAAACTGGTTCCCATATAGAGCAGGTTATTGTGCGGATGTATCACTTCATGCCCACTCTGTTTTGTCAGAACCGGCAGACTGCCCGTCCCGATCCCGGTCAAAGGATGATCTTTCAACACTTTTACCGCCTGACCATAAATATAGACCCTAGGAAAATCCGTGGCATATTCCCCAGCCAGGATCTGTGCCTTTTGTTCCTTGAACTTCACCATACTGTAATGGATTTCGTCTCTGACCACCGGTGAGAGCACCATCAGGCTGACGAGAAGAACACAGAGTATGATCCTGGTTCGGGCACCGACCTTTGCCATGAGGTTGTTTGCCACCAGCGGAGACAACAGTCCGAAAATCAGGTAACCGCTCCTGCCCTCAAGAAAAACCAGGTGGAATACAAAAGCGGCCATCAATCCGAGAAAAAGACATTTTTCACTGATCTTCTCTGTCTGCTTAAAATAAAATGACGCCATTAAAATACCAATGAGCAGGTACATGGAAACAAGGGTGTGCGCGACGCCAAAACCGAGAAAATCTTCTTTAATAAGCGGTATCACACCGGCAAGCTGAAGCATTGCCAGGAATGCGCCGATCAGAAGGCCGGCCCACAGACTTTTCACAAGGATATCCATACGCTGACCGTTATGAGCGAGGCTGGCTGTCAAAAAGAGTGCGATCCAGTATTTGGTTTTGTCTGCAAAATCAAACCCGAGTGCTGAATTCTGAGAATAAAGCAATCCGACCCACGGCAGGAGAATAAACGGAATCACCGGCCAGAACCAGGATTGAACTGCTATTTTCGGAATTTGAAATATCCTGCCTGAGAAAAGCCAGACCAGACCGGCAAGTGAGACTGAGACAAGGGGCGGTGCTGTTCCTGTGGGCAGAACAAGAAAGGTGACCACGAGAAAAAAAAAGATCAGATCATCAGATCTGGCAGCGAATCGTTTTTGGGTGCTGTCCTGCATAGAGGCTCTGGCTAAGGCTCAACGCTTTTTTCAATATATGCATATGCGCTGTGGTTATGAATGGATTCAAAATTCTCAGCACTGACTGAGAACCAGGTGATATTAGGGTCAGACATCAGATCTTTTGCAATATCACGTGCAATATCTTCGACAAATTTAGGATTGTTGTAAGCCCTTTCAGTGACAAATTTTTCATCTTCGCGTTTGAGCACGGAAAAGATGTCGCAGGACGCATTTTTTTCAACCAGATCAACCACATCCTCAATCCAGATGAATTTTTTAAAACGCGTACTGACCAGGACCTCGCCGCGCTGGTTATGCGCACCGTATTTGCTGATTTCTTTAGAGCACGGGCAGACAGAGGTCACCGGAACCGCCACTTTGAGAACAATATCTGTGTGCTGGTCCCTGCGGGAAGAACCGAAAATTGAGCAGGTATAATCCATCAGCCCTTTGGAACCGGTTTCAGGCGCCTTTTTTTCTATAAAATACGGAAAGGTGATTTCGATATGGGAAGATTCAGCATTCAGTGTCTCTTTCATATCCTCAAGAATATTGGTCAGAGATTCAAGAGAGACTCTGGTACGGACAAGGTTCAGGATTTCAACAAACCGGCTCATGTGGGTCCCCTTGCACTGGTGGGGCAGATCCACATACATACTGATCTGAGCGATGGTTGACTGAAGGCCTTCAGTTTTATCAAGTACCCGGATCGGATATTTCAGACCCTTGATACCGACCTTGTCAATGGGGATTTTTCTGTAGTCCGGCTGGTTCTGTATATCTATCATATTCAATTGAGTAAATAATCAGTGGCAACATTACTCATTGCTCTGAATATATTTCCTTTTATATGACCATTTTTCCTGTATAAGCCTTCAAGCATTTCTCTGACCTCACTGCGCTTGGTTTGTCCTGCACTTGGACAGTTGTTCGCAAACCCAGGCAGGTCAGACTGCCCTTTAAATGCTGATATATCAGTTTTTTCAACATACGACAGGGGGCGGATGATATCAAGGGTGTGGTTGAAAAAAGATTGCCTGGGCTTGAGGGTACCGATTCTGCCGGCATAGAAAATATTTATGAACAATGTCTCTATGATATCATCCTTGTTATGACCCAGCGCCACTTTTTTACAGGACCGTTCCTGAGCCATCTCAAACAGCCTTTTCCGTCTCAGTCTGGAACATAAAAAACAGGGATTTTCCCTGTTTTTTTCAGAATGGGCCTGGATGCCGTGATCTGTATATTCCACTTCAAGCAGGCAATATCTGTGATCCACAAAATCTTTTATTTTTTCAGCAGGAGAGTTCTTGAAACCGGCATCAATGTGAACCGGGAAAATGTCAAAATGGACAGGGGCCCGCTCTTTCAGATAAAAGAGGCGGTCCAGAAGCACCATGCTGTCCTTTCCACCGGACACCCCGACCAGGATCCTGTCATTATCGAGGATCATATCCCAGTCATGAATGGCCTTGCCCATTTCATGGTTGATTTTCTTGGAATATCCGGTTTTCAATCTTGATCAGTTGATTATTCGTCTTCACTTTCTTCAGTGACGTTTGCAACCACCCGGTTTGCCGCGATTTCCCTTAAAACAGTCACAACATCTTCATTTTTGGTTGATTTAACAAGCAGGTCTGCACCTTCGCGAACCTGTCTGACCCGTTTTGCTGCCAGATGAACCAAAGCAAATCTGTTGTCCACATTTTTTAAACAATCTTCAATTGTAACCCGTGCCACACTTAACCTCCGATAATTTAAAGGATATCAACGATTTCATATTGTCTTTTACCGCCGGGGGCATTGACAATGATCTCTTCTCCGGGCTCTTTGCCAAGCATGGCACTGCCCAGCGGCGAACTGGCGGAGATCTTCCCCTTATTGATGTCAGCCTCTTCCTGCCCCACGATCATATATTCGATTTCCTCATCTGAGTCGAGGTTTGCAACCAGAACTTTGCTGGCAAACCGGACAACATCTTTCGGGACATCTTTCGGATCAATGATTTTTGCATTGCTCAGTCTATAGCTCAGTTCTCCAATTCTTCCTTCAAGAAAAGACTGGCGCTCTTTGGCTGCATGATATTCAGCGTTCTCGGACAGATCTCCATGGGCCCGGGCCACTTCTATCGCTTTGATATTTTCCGGGCGCTCAATCGTTTTCAACCGTTCCAGTTCTTTTTTTAACGCTTCATAACCTTGTTTTGTAATCGGTATCTGATCCAAATCAGTATTGCTCCGTATGGTTTAACATTTTATCTGACCCCAAAAAAATTGATCGATCCTTTTTTCGGGATTGTCTCATTCATTTATCAAATTCTGCTGCATATAGCCGAGAATCGTATTTCCCGCCGCAACCTTCTGACCGACACGGACGCTCTTTTTAAATCCTGTCGGCAGGTAAAGATCAAGTCTTGATCCAAACTGAATCATGCCGTAACGGTCTCCTTTTTTCAAGCGATCCCCCGGGACAACGCAATTGACAATCCGGCGGGCAATCAGACCGGCAATCTGAACCACAGCAAATCTCTGGCCATCCTCTGTTTTCATGATCAACGCATTTCTTTCGTTCTGTGTTGACGCTTTGTCAAAGGATGCATTGAAAAATCTGCCCGGATAGTACTGGACTTTTTCAATGGTTCCGTCAAACGGCGCCCGGTTTACATGGACATTGAAAACATTCATAAAAATGCTGATTTTCAAACAGCTGCCGGCCACATAGTCATTTTCACTTATGATTTCAGCAAAAATAATCTTACCGTCCGCCGGTGAAACAAGTCCGTTCTCATCCTCGGGCGGAATTCTATCCGGGTCCCTGAAAAACCAGGTCACAAATAAGCCTGCGCCTGCAAAAAGCAGCGCAAATACCATCCACCCAAAATAAAAAAACATCCCTGTTAAAAGGATGGCTGTATAAATAAATTTCAGGCCGGGCCGGGCAACGGGAATCTTTGACCGGGCTGGCCACCTTGTCCTGTCCATATCGTTACTTCCACTTAGCTTAACCTGACTATAATATCAAACACTTAACTTCCTGTCAAGCTTTTGTTCAATTCATTTATGTTTCCATATTAACTGCAGAACCGCCAAAAACAGACATCACCCTTTGGACGCATTCATCTCAGCATCGGATTTTCTCAGGTAAACCGGTTCAACCAAAAATGGCTGGGTGTGATGTTCGCTTTCCGCCTGAAGACTGGCTGCGTGAATCAATGCGGCAGCACTGGCATGATCAAAACAGGCCGACGTCACCACAGGTTGACTCACCCTGGATGAAATGATGTCCTGATAGGCCTTTGAACCGGAACCGGTAAAAATCGCAGGCCCGTTTACCATTGAGACAGCTTTTTCCGGGCTGACAACGCTCTCAGGGCTTTTAGAGGTCAGGCGCCCTCGATCAAACCGGTAAACGGCTGTATAGACTTCCTCTCTTTTGGCGTCCATCATCACACAAACCGGAAGATTTGAATACCTAAGGCGGTATGCAATACCATCAAGCGTTGATACGCCGATTTCCGGTTTCTGGCAGGCATATGCCAGCCCCTTGATCACACTGATACCGATCCGCAGCCCGGTAAAGCTTCCCGGCCCTCTCGCCGCAACAAAGGCATCAATTTCCTCAAGCTGCAGTCCGGCACGGTGTTTTATCAGGTGTTCAATCATGACCAGCAGGCGTTTGGAATGGGTCTGCCGGTCATTCCAGTATTCTTCGCACAACAGACGACTATCATTCACAATAGCAAGGCTGCCGCCTTGTTCTGCAGTACTCACCCCAAGTGTAATCACTCCGGTCAATCCTTGGTATCTTCTTTTTCAAGGGCAATATCGAGGACCTGGAGGATATCACTGACAGGGGTAAATTTGATTTTCTTTTTGATGACTTTGGGCATGTCATAAAGGTCTTTTTTATTTTTCACCGGTATGATGATGTGTTCAATGCCGGCCCTGAGCGCACCCAGTGCCTTTTCTTTAAGCCCTCCAATGGGAAGTACCCTGCCCCGCAGGGAAATCTCTCCGGTCATTCCCACCTTGTGGTCTACCTTTCTGCCGGTAAAAGCCGAAATCAGGGCCGTTGCAATGGCTATCCCCGCAGAAGGTCCGTCTTTTGGGATGGCACCGGCTGGAACGTGGATATGGATATCATGATTATCAAAGGCCTCTTTATCAATATTGAAGCTGTCAGCATTGGCCTTGGTATATGTCAGGGCTGCACGGGCAGATTCCTGCATAACTTCTCCGATCTGTCCCGTAACAAGCAGCTCGCCTTTGCCTTTGTACAACGAAACCTCGATATAGAGCTGCTCTCCGCCAACCTCGGTCCAGGCCAGCCCAGTGGCCAGCCCCACCTGACTTTCTTCCTGGTCGAGCTCTGAAACAAATTGAGGCGGCCCAAGGTATGAGGTCAGGTTCTGTTTGGTAATGCTGAAACGCCCTTTACGGCCCTCGGCAATCTGGCGGGCAATCTTTCGGCAGACCTTATCCAGTTGCCGTTCCAGCCCCCTGAGGCCAGCTTCAAGCGTGTATTCACCAATAATCTGTTCTGTGGCACCGGGGCTGACGTGGATGGAGCGCCGCCCCAGTCCATTGTCCTTTATTTTCCGGGGCAGCAGATGCTGATGCGCAATGACGTTCTTCTCCTCTCTGGTATATCCGGGAATCTGGATCACCTCCATCCGGTCCAGAAGGGCCGATGGAATTGTGTCAGCAATATTGGCCGTAAGAATGAACAGAACATTGGACAGATCAAACGGCATATTCAGATAATGATCGGAAAATTCAAAATTCTGCTCCGGGTCGAGCGCTTCCAGAAGGGCTGAAGACGGATCTCCTCTGAAATCATTTCCCAGTTTATCGATTTCATCCAGCATAAAGACCGGATTATTGGTTTTGCATTGCCGAAGGCCCTGAAGGATTCGTCCGGGCATCGACCCGATATAGGTCCGCCGGTGGCCTCTGATTTCAGCTTCATCCCGGATTCCCCCCAAGGAAACACGATGAAACTTTCGCCTCATGGCTTTTGCAATGGCCTGCCCCAGAGAAGTCTTACCAACACCGGGCGGGCCGACAAAACAAATGATCTGCCCCTTTTTCTTGGGATTGAGTTTTCTGACACTCAGGTACTCAAGGATCCGTTCCTTGACCT
>CAZLNA010000087.1:0-7785 GCA_964560485.1 uncultured Desulfobacula sp.
GCCTGTCAGGCAGCGGCCCAGCCCATATTCTCCGCCACCGTATCCAGGGGAATGCCAAAACAGGCGGGATTGTGACACAGACCTGTTCCGCCTGCCACAGCAGGGGAAAAATGACCGGAACCTCTTTTCAGGGGAAAATGGCAGTGCCGTTTCCAGGCAGATTTGACAACGCCGGGAATCCCCCGAAAAAAGTCCATAATACGCATTATAGAACTCTTTCCGCAGACCTTCACCACACCATATCCCAAAGCCGTTTCAACAACCCTGACGGCGGCCTGCTCTGCCAGGACTGCCATACCAGTGCAGATGTCCACGGTGACGGCAATATCCATACAACCACCCTGGCCCAGGTTGAGATCGAGTGTTCAGACTGCCATGGCACCCCTGACCGCTTTCCCTGGGAATTGCCGCTCGGATATGGTGAGCCGTTTGGCCGTTCCCTTGATCAAAAACAGGGGCGGGGGCTTGCCCGTGAGCGCCTGATGACGGACCGGCAGTTCGGGGCCGGTCATGATAAAAAAGAAGGTTTCCTTCTCTCTGCCCGGGGAAATCCCATTGGCAACGTGGTAAAGGATGCAGGCCGCGTCCTGGTGTATTCGGCAACTGGAAAAACCTATGCCGCTCCCCTGCTCAAACAGATTCATGACCAGGACAGATGGCACTCACCTGCCGGGAAAACAGCCATGACAGCCGTTAAAAAACATCTTGACCGGATGGAATGCTATGCCTGCCACGCTGCCTGGACACCCCAGCATTACGGTCGCCATGTCCGGGTGGATTACCCTGCGCCCGGAAGGGGCAGCACCGACTGGGTGGCTTCTGGAAATGCGGTACAGGCCAACGGACAGACGCCGGAATCCAGGCCCGGAACCGTGGGCATCCTTTCAAACGCGGCAATTGAACAGACATTGTCGAGCCAGTCAGTGACCACCCCCCTGCTGGGAATAAACGGCGAAGGCATGATCTCACCCATTATTCCGGGCAGTCAGGTGGTTTTCACCGTGCGCAAAAACAGCAGGCTGCTGGCTCAGAACCAGACGCCTGTCAACCCTCAGGAAGCAAGGGATATCGGACAGACAAGGCCTCCTCTGGCCATGGATATGTTCCCGGCCCAGCCCCACACGAGCCAGGCAGGCGCTCGCACCTGCGAAGACTGCCATGCCCGGCCCAAAACCCTGGGCATGGGGTTGGGAAAGAATATTCTGCCGGATTCTGAACCGGATTTCAGCCGGGTGGTAAAAAAGGACCGGCAGATCACCACAGTGGGCACGCACTGGCCGTTAAGCCGGGCGCTCAACCTGTCAGAACGCCGCCATATCCTGAAAACCGGCACCTGCATGGGATGCCATAAGAACATGGCGCAGCCGGATTTCTGGAGCAGACTCGATACAAAAAAAGTGCTTGATGCATCAGCGCACAGTGGTCTGATGCATCAAGCACTTAAAAAATGGGGGCAGGAGTAAATCTTGTATCAGACATTGGCTGCCCCGCTCTTCGGATCAGGGCAGCACCGCGTTACAATACTTAAACCTTGAAATTTGCCAGGGCCGACTTGAGCTGTCCTGCAAAATTGGTCAGCTTATCCACGTTGTCCGTGAGCTTGACACTTGATTCGGCCACATCAGTGGAGTTTTCATTCACACTGGAGATATCCTCGGCAATTTTGGCTGAAGCGGCTGAAGAATCTGAAATATGGGTATTGGTTTCGCGGACCCCTTCAGCTGCCTGGGCAATATTCTGTGCAATTTCCCTGGACGTGATCGACTGTTCCTCAATGGCGGATGCAATGGAGGAAACAATGGCATTAACATCGTCAATAACCTTTGAAATCTCTGTTATCTCGCTGACTGTGCCGTCTGTCGAATTTTGAATCCGGTCTATTTTGGTCTTGATATTTTTAGCGGCTTCTGCCGTCTGGTTGGCCAGATCCTTAATCTCATTCGCGACCACGGCAAACCCTTTTCCGGCTTCTCCGGCCCTGGCCGCTTCAATGGTGGCATTAAGCGCGAGCAGGTTGGTCTGTTCTGAAATCTCACCGATGACATCGGTCACCTGTCCGATCTCCTTTGCATCGACCCCAAGCTCATTGACTTTTTCTGATGTGGTCTTGGCTTTTGCCACTGCGGTTTCGGCAATCGAACGCGCCTCTCCGGTATTTTTGGCAATCTCATTGACCGTGGCATTCATTTCTTCCATGGCAGATGAAACCGTATCCAGATTGGAGGAAAATTCTTCGGACAATGCTGCCACAGAACTTAAACGCTGGTTCATTTCTTCAGAAGATGCGGTTACCGCGTCTGAACTTTCAGACATATCCTGGGCATGATTTTTCAGTTCTAAAGAGATTGTTTCCAGTTCAGTGGAGGTTTCATTCAGGGTTCCGACCCCGCCGGTGATGTCCTTGAAAACACCGGCCAGGTTTTCAACCATGGTGTTAATGGCCTGAACCATGACGCCGATCTCATCTTTCTGGGTGATATCAAGGGTCTGGGTAAAGTCACCCTCTGAAACTATCTTGGTAAACTCTGCCGCCCGGATCACCGGTTTGGTGACAATGACTGAAAAAACAAAGCCCATGATGATGGCCACCAGGATACCCGCAACCATGGCTGCGATTGAGACTTTGACCGCAATGGACTTGGCTTTCTGGGCTTCTTTTTCAGCCCGGGCAATGAGTTCGGTTGTGATCTGGACCACCTGGCTGAGCTGTTTTTCAAGCTGATTCCCTATTTCGATGGTTTTCTCGTCAATGGTATCGAGAAGGTCATAGTCGTAAGGCTCTGCACTGAGTTTTTTATCCACCTGATCGTAAATGGTCCGGAAACTGGGCAGAAATGTTTTGGCATGGTATTCTGCGGCTTTGGTTACAATATCCCTTAAATTTTCATCTTTTGCCGGGACAACCACGCCTGATTCAAGCGTGGCGCCTTCCAGTATGGCTTTGCTCAGCTGATCAAACTGGTTTGCGTATTCAATATGAACCTTCCACTTTTCAGCCAGTTCTTCCGTATCCAGAGCCGCCATCAGGGCCAGAACCATCCGCAGGTCCTGGCTGACAGCCAGTTTCATATTAATGGCAGACTGGATCAGCGGCCCGGCTTCAACCACCTGCCCGAATTTTCCGTCCAGCCTTTTCATTCCCATGTACCCGGTGGTTCCGACAATGGCCGTGATCACGGCAATACAGGCAAATGCTGCCATGGTTTTCGCACGAAGAGACAAGAATAGCGTCATGGTTTCCCCCATCTTTGATAAAAGTTCTGTTATGCGTCGCCGAACAATCGCCTTCAAGGCCTTTATCCTAGTATCCTGAACACGTTTCAATGTCAAACCAAACTCACGTCCATGCAAAAAAACCAACGCCTCAGTTGGACAGACCTTTGTGCCACTTATCAAAATAAGAGAACCGGAATAGAGGGCTGCGATTTTTTTTCGTCATGATACTGCCCAGTTAAAAATTTGTGCTTATATTAAGTTCATGGACCGACCTTGAGGCCAGGGGAAGGTTGACCCGGAACCCCTGTGACAACACCTTGTTCAGCCGGATAAACTTCATACGAGGGAAATGATGACGCTTCTTGAACAAAACCGTGAAACCTCTGCTCTGATCATTGAAAATCAGTTTGTGGCGCAATTGCCCGGGGATACCCAGACTGCAAAACGGCCCAGAGAGGTGCTGAACGCCTGCTACTCGATTGTTTCCCCCCTGACGGTGCCTGAACCTGAGCTGGTCGCCTATTCCAGGGAGACCGCCCAGCTGCTTGGCTTTTCAGATGCCTTCTGCCGTTCGGAAAGATTTCTCCAGGCCTTTTCCGGCAACCGGCTGCTGAAGGGAATGATACCCTATGCCACCTGCTACGGCGGACATCAGTTCGGAACCTGGGCCGGGCAGCTCGGGGACGGACGGGCCATCAACCTGGGCGAAATCACTCACCCCCTGGAGGGAAAACAGGTGCTCCAGCTCAAAGGCGCGGGACCGACGCCTTATTCCAGGACCGCTGACGGCCTGGCTGTGCTGCGGTCATCCATCCGGGAGTTTCTCTGCTCAGAAGCCATGTTTCACCTCGGCATCCCCACCACCCGGGCACTGAGCCTTATCCTCACAGGAGAGCTGGTGGAGCGGGACATGTTTTATGACGGACACCCCAGGCTTGAGCCCGGAGCTGTTGTCTGCCGGGTATCCCCTTCGTTTACCCGTTTCGGCAGTTTTGAAATATTTGCTGCCAGAAATGACATATCCACCCTGAAAACCCTTGCAGATTTCACCATTCAAAACGATTTCAAACACCTTTTATCTGCTTCCAGCCCTGGCAAAGCAGAGTACATCAAGTGGTTTGACGCCATCTGCCGTTTGACCGCAGAAATGATGGTCCACTGGATGCGGACCGGCTTTGTCCACGGCGTCATGAACACGGACAACATGTCGATCCTCGGCCTGACCATCGATTATGGTCCCTATGGATGGCTTGAGGATTACGACCCGGCATGGACGCCGAACACCACAGATGCAAGGACCCGTCGTTACTGTTTTGCCAATCAGCCGAAAATCGCCCAGTGGAACCTGGCCCAGCTCGCCAATGCGATCTATCCGCTGGTAGAGGATGCAGCGCCGCTTCAAGAAGCGGTAAATGAGTTCTGGATCCGGTTTGAAACAGACTGGACTGAAATGATGCTTCAAAAAATCGGGGTGTCTGCACAGGAAAAAAACCGGGATGCACAACTTGTCTCTGACCTGATGGCCCTGCTGCCCATGGTGGAAATTGACTACACCCTTTTTTTCAGGCATCTGGCCCGACTCGATATCCCTGCCTTTGAGCAGAATAAAATCAATATACAGGCATTTGAGGCCCCGCTGAAACCAGCCTTTTACCAGCCGGAACAGCGGACACCGGCGTTTGACGATACGTTTCACCGCTGGCTGACCCAATATGCATCCCGGGTCCATGACCAGGGCGGCAGCATGGATCAGCGAAGAAAACAGATGAACCGCACCAATCCCAAATACATCCTGCGTAATTATCTTGCCCAGATGGCCATTGAAAAGGCAGAACAAGGTGATTTTTCTCTGGTCGGAGAATTGCTCGACCTGGTCCGTCACCCCTATGACGAACAACCGGGAAAAGAATCGTACGCTGACAAACGGCCTGACTGGGCCCGCACAAAACCGGGCTGTTCCATGCTTTCCTGCTCTTCATAATGTCCTGTTTTATTACGTAAACACTGTTCAATTCAAAAAAATTAAAAATTCGTTTTAAAGGGGTTGACTTAATCATACAAAAACAGTAGGAAATAATCCTAATGTTTTAGTTGGAATTGTTTTCGCGACCATTTTACGATTAACTAGAGGGTGGACCATGTTTAAAGTAAAATCATTTCGACTGATAATGATTGCTGCGGTGATCCTAATGCTGTTTCCCCTGATCGGCATGACAGACATGAAACAGATCCCCAGCACAAACGGGCCCGGGCCGGATACCATCATTCTTGATATTGCCGAAAAAACAGGCAGTGATGAAATGCCGCCTGTTCAATTTCAGCACGGCCGCCATAATGATGCAGCAGAGGGAAAGTGCGTCCGCTGCCATACCCGTGACAACAACACGCTTGTCTTCTCATTCAAACGAAACGGCCAGACACCATCCATGGACCTGTATCACAGCCAGTGCATCGGTTGCCATGTTGAAGAAAAAACCGCAGGCCGCCCCACTGGCCCCATGGCAGCCGAATGCCGGAGTTGTCATGGAAACAAGCCCCCTGCTGACGGCCCTGGATGGGAAAAAATGGTTTTCGGCAAATCCCTGCATTTCATCCATGAAACCTCCAAAGACATTGTTTCCTTAGACCCTGCTGCCGGTGCCAACTGTTCTGCCTGTCATCACAAATACAATGCCAAAACCAAAGAAACCTACTATGTAAAAGGGCAGGAGGAAGCCTGCACCTATTGCCATAAAGCCGAACGGACAGATGACATCCGCGCCATGCGAACGGCAGCACATGATTCCTGTGTCGGCTGTCATGAAAGCCTTAAGCAGAGCCAGATCAAATCCGGTCCAGTCACCTGCCAGGGCTGCCACAGCAAAGAAGAACAGGCAAAAATCAAACCGGCAGAAAATATCACCCGGCTCAAACGGAACCAGCCGGATGAGGTGCTCATGGCCGGCATGGTATCAAGTACACAGCCCCCCGAATACCTGATGGCGCCTGTGGCCTTTGATCACAAACGCCACGAGGCCGCAGCAGTCAGCTGCAAAACCTGCCACCATGACACCTTGAAAAAATGCAGTGACTGCCATACGCCCAAAGGGGATACCAACGGAGACCATATCCGGCTTGAACAGGCCATGCATTCCATAAAGGCCTCCCAGAGCTGCGTGGGCTGTCATCATCTGCAAACTGCCAAAAAAGACTGTGCCGGCTGCCATGCACAGATGCCCTTAAACAGCCCGAGCAAGGAATCATGCAAGACCTGTCACAGTGTCTCAGCCAGGCAGGTCATCAAAGAGGAGGCCAGGCAAAAAAGCATTGCCAGAAAGACACTGGACATGATCCAGAACCGGTATACGGCTCTGCCCATTGATAAAATTCCTGAAACAGTGGTGATTGATGACCTGGCAGATGAATACAAGGCCAGTGAATTCCCCCACCGCAAAGTGGTCCTTGCCATTGCCGAAAGAGCGGAGAAAAGTGAACTGGCCAATGTGTTTCACAAAAGCCAGGAAACCTTATGCATGGGCTGCCACCACAACAGTCCACAATCCCTGACACCGCCGAAATGTGCCTCCTGTCACGGGAAAACAACCGATCTTGCTTCAGGAAAACCGCACCTGAAAGGTGCCTTCCACGGGCAATGCATTTCCTGCCACCAGAAAATGGCGGTTGAAACCGTTGCAGCCACCGACTGCATCAAGTGTCATGAAAAGAAATAAGGTCTTTATAGATACAGACTATTTTATATAGAGGATGAATTATGGCTATTTCGCGAAGAAAGTTTCTAGGCTGTGTCGGCGCCGCCTTAGGCAGCACCGCAGGTGCTCTTGGCAATGCGTACGGTGCTTCCAACAAGCATTTTACCGGCCACCCGAATTCATTTGGCGTTCTCCATGATATCACCAAGTGCATCGGCTGCCGTAAATGTGAAGAGGCCTGCAACACAGTCAACAGTCTCCCGAAACCGGAAACTGCCTTTGATGACCTGTCCGTGCTGGAAGAAAAAAGACGGACCGATGCAGACACCTACACCATTGTCAACCGGTTTGACAGCAGCACACCGGTTTTTGCCAAAAAACAATGCAATCACTGCCTGGAGCCGGCCTGTGCCTCTGCATGCTTTGTAAAAGCGTTTACAAAAACCAAAACCGGTGCGGTGGTGTATGATGAAAGCGTCTGCGTCGGATGCCGGTACTGCATGGTTGCCTGCCCCTTTGAAATTCCGGCCTATGAGTATCACAAAGCCCTGACCCCGAGGGTCACCAAGTGCACCATGTGCTATCCCAGACTGATCGAAGGAAAGCTTCCCGGGTGTGTTGAAGCCTGTCCCAAGCAGGCCCTGATCTTTGGCGAGCGCGATCTTCTGATCAAAGCGGCCTGGAAAAGAATTGACAAATATCCGGACCAGTACGTCTCCCATGTCTACGGAGAGCATGAAATGGGCGGAACCAACTGGCTGTATATCTCCGGACAGCCTTTTTCCTCTGTCGGAATGAGAGAAGACCTCGGGGTGACATCAGCCCCGGAACTGACTGCCGGTGCATTATCGGCTGTTCCCATTGTCGTCGGGCTCTGGCC
>CAZLNA010000088.1:0-4669 GCA_964560485.1 uncultured Desulfobacula sp.
GCCTTAGCCCGATCCTGATCCATGTGTTCGCCAAATCCGGTGGCCAGGATAACCGGGATATCCGGTCTGATCTGGTACACTTTTTCTGCCAGCTGGTCCCCGGTGATATCCGGCATGGTCAGGTCCGTAATTATCAAATCAACGCTTTCAGGAGACTTTTGAAAATATGCCAGTGCCTCAAGACTGGATGTAAAAGAGGTGACGCTGTACCCTAAATGGGTCAAAGCAAACCGCATTAGTCCGGCAACCCGCTCATCATCATCCACCAGAACAAGACGTTCATTTCCGCAAGCAGCGCTTTCCGGGTTGATTTCTGCCCTGTCAGGTGCCTTATCACCCTCATATATTGGAAGATAAACTTTAAAACAGCTTCCTTTTCCCGGTCTGGAAGATACGAGAATTTTTCCGCCATGGGATTCAAGGATCCCCTGGACGACAGAAAGGCCAATGCCGGAGCCTTTCCCGTCAGCTTTGGTGGTAAAAAAAGGCTCAAAAATCCTCTTCTTTACCTTTTCCGACATACCCGGGCCGTTATCTTCAATGGCAAGGCAGAGATATTGACTCTGTCTGTCACCGGGAAAAGGGTTGGTTGCCGGCTCAAGCAGGACGCGGATGTCTCCCCCGGTTTTTCCCAATGCCTGACAGGCATTGGTGATCAGATTCATGATCACCTGATGGATCTGAATGGGATCCACACGGATCACACCGCAACCAGGATCAATCTGCTCGTCCATGTTCACGCCAGACGGCAGAAATGCCTCAACCAGTGAAAGGGTTTCCCTGATAAATAAATGGGGATCTAAAACGCAGAGCTCGGGTGTTTTCTGATGGGAAAACGTAAGCATCTGATTCACCAGCCCCCTGGCATAACGGGCACAATTATGAATAATCCTGAACTGATCTCTGAGCTGGGGATCCATTGGCTCAGGTGCGGCAGACAGAATTTCTGAATATCCTGAAATCGGTGTCAGTATATTATTGAAATCATGAGCAATACCACTGGCCATGGTACCGACGGCTTCCATTTTCCTGGCCTGAAGCAATTGGGTTTCAAGCTGCTTGCGTTCAGATACATCAACGGCTGTTGCCCGGATCTCAATCATCCGGTCTTCTTTATCCCTTACTGTGTCCACGCAAAGGCTGACCCAGATGAGGCGGTTCTTTTTATTCCTGAATTTCATTTCCAGATCCTTGACAGACCGGCAGGAATCAATAATTGATCTTAGCGCATCAATGCTTTTGACCTCCCCGCGATGGTGCACATAGAACTCAAGGATGTTATGACCGATCAATTCATCTTTTTCATAACCGGAAAGCGCAAGAGTGGTCTGGTTTACCTTGAGGATGGTACCGTTGATGTCCATGCTGAAATAGGCAATGGGCGCATTCTCGTAGAGGTCCCTGTACTTTGTCTCATTTTCAATCAGGGCCTGGGATGTCTTTCGCAGTTGAGCCTCTTTTTTTTGAAGCAGGTAGGTGCCCCGACGGCCTTTCAAACGCCCCAGGGCTGCCAGAGAAGCAACTTCCACCAGGTGGATCAGGGTATCAAACGCATTCTGCAATTGTTTTTCATGGACAAAGCGTCCGGAATTCCGGGACAAAAGATCCGGATCCACGGTGTTGGCAACCAGGATACCGTAGTCCGGAATATAGATGGAAACATAATTTTTCGCTCTAAAATGGCGGACAATATTCAGATCAACCGTATGCCTGAAATTCGGTTTGCTGATCAAGTTGCCGTTATAATTATACATGGGCATCTCAGCATACTGCTCATCAATCTGAAATATATCCGACGAGATATCCGGGTTGAAAATAACACTGATCCCCTGCCTGTAATAGTTGACACAGGTCCTGAGCGTATAGGCAATCATACCGTCATTATCACACCGGTCACCGGATTCATCGGTTTTATAAAAATAGACCGGGCTTAATTGTTTATATGAAACAATGGCCCGGCCCAGATATTTCAAAGCCAGGCCTTTGACACCCATACCGTCGAACATGTCTGCAATACCCCGGTCCCATTCGTCAGACGGAAGGAATCGTTCCCCAGTGGCATTGCTGCCGTATAAAATACCGACCTCTTCAGCCCTCAGAAGGCCCAATGCAACCTTGAGAAGCTTTTTCAGGGGATTCCCTTTTTTAAAAAAGCTTCTTTCGATCTTATCAATGTTGATTTCCGGGTCGATTTTCAGCAAGGGCATCTCTCTCAAAATATCTGTAATAATTGGATTTACACAGACAACTTCCCCCCATAAGAACACAAAGACCGGGCCGGGTCAAGACTGTTTTCCCCACCCATGGCGCAGGCGGAAATTTCAAATTCTGCTGCAAAAAAAGGCGGTTGCAAAAAGAGGCTTGAAAACTTGCGTGTTATCCTTTATCAATAGAGCCATTGGATAGAATCAATCAAACACGGACAAAAGACAGGCATCAGCCCATGAGAATTGTTACCCGGCCGGATTTTGACGGAATTGTGTGCGCTGTTCTGCTCAGGGATGCTGAACAGATTGACACGGATATTTTCTGGGTTGAGCCTAACGAAATCCAGGCAGGGAAAGCCTTGATCCGTGAAGGTGATATCCTGGCCAACCTCCCGTTCTCCCCAGCCTGTGCCCTCTGGTTTGACCACCACATCTCAAATAAGCCGGAGCAACCCTTTGCAGGCGCTTTTGAAGTGGCTCCGTCTGCAGCAAGGGTCATTTACCAGTACTATCAGGACCAGGGACGACTCGATAACCGGTACGATACCCTGATCCACCATACAGACATTATTGATGCCGCCTGTCTGAATCAGGACCAGGTCCTGCACCCGGAAAGATATCCCTATATCCTGCTCTCCATGACCATTAAAAATCATGGGTATGCAGATGCTCCATACTGGGATATGCTTGTCGACCTGCTCAAAGACACCGGGATTGATGACATTCTGGCCTGCGAGCCGGTTGAAACGCGCTGCAAGGATGTGATCCGGGATAATGCTGCGTGGGAAAAACACCTGCGCCATCATACGGTTGTAAAAAACAAAATCTCCATTTCTGACTTCCGGACACTTGAAACAGTGCCGGACGGCAACCGGTTTTTAACTTATTCCATTTTCCCGGAAAGCATTGCCAGCGTAAAAATCCGATACAGCGGCCCTGAACAGGAAAACATCCAGATCAGTATCGGCCAGAGCATCTTCAACCGCCAGTGCAATGTCAATATCGGAAAACTGCTTTCCCGTTACGGCGGTGGCGGTCATGCCGGTGCGGGCGGGTGCACTTTGAAAAAAGCAAATGCTGAACAGACCATTGAAGAAATCCTAAGTATCCTGTTTGAAAACCGGCCTTTGGCATAACCGGCGGTATGCCGGTATTCTGTTTCCGGGTCAGCCCGCTTTTTCCAGAACGGATTGAGGACCAGCCAGACGATGGGACCCCATAAAATCAGAATGATGATGAAGTCTGAACGGGCACTTGCCCGTCGAAGATTCCGACGGCAGCGAAATAAAAACCGGCTGGCTGTACCGGGAGTCCATGACTGCATTATCGTGCTGGATCACCTGAAGCCCACCTATAATGTCGGTAAGATCTTCAGAAGTGCAGAAGCATTTGGTGCGCGTGAAGTTCACCTGGTCGGGATTGACTACTTTGATCCTGCGCCTGCCATGGGAGCGTTTAAGTGGGTCCCGGCTGTTTTCCACCAGAACTTTTATCCCTGCTACACAGAACTGATCCGCCGTTCCTATGACCTTTTCATCCTGGAACCGGGAAAGGGACCGCCTGTGATGGAGACCCGGCTGCCTGGAAAAAGTGCGTTTATCTTTGGGCATGAAGAACATGGCATCAGTTTTGAGCCGGACCTTTTTCCAGGGATCCGGCCATTGACCATTCCCCAGTTTGGAAAATCCCAGAGTCTGAATGTCAGTGTGGCCGCATCTATCATTCTTTATGAATACGCCCGGCAACAGACAAAAAAATCATGAACAGTGCCGCCTTTAATTGACAAGTCCTTTCACTGCATTTTAAGATGGAAACCAAAAAACCTTTACCCGGACAGGGAATAGATATGAATACAAAAGCTGTCATCACCCATATTGTGGACTGGTTGACCCGATACCTTGACAAAAGCGGGCTCAATGGGTTTGTTGTCGGTGTTTCCGGCGGTATTGATTCGGCAGTGACCTCCACCCTCTGCGCAAAAACCGGAAAGGCCGTTGCTGTTTTGAACATGCCTATTTTCCAGGCCGCAGACCAGGTCTCCAGATCCTCACGCCACATTGAATGGCTCACATCAAAATATGACAATGTATCCGGAAGCCTTGTGGAACTGACGCCGGCCTTTGAGCAGATTCAATATTGCCTGCCCGAAACAGTCCAGGACAGCCTGACCCTGGCAAACACCCGGTCAAGGTTAAGGATGCTCACGCTCTATGCCTTTGCCTCCAGCAAGAAAATGCTGGTGGCCGGCACAGGCAACAAGGTGGAGGATTTCGGGGTGGGATTTTATACCAAATACGGGGACGGCGGGGTAGACCTCTCCCCGATTGCGGACCTGATGAAATCCCAGGTATATGCCCTTGCAGAAGATCTTGATATCATTTCCGAGATTCAGACAGCTGCGCCCACAGACGGTCTCTGGGAAGACAACCGGACAGATGAAAGCCAGATCGGGGCAAGTTACG
>CAZLNA010000088.1:4769-7778 GCA_964560485.1 uncultured Desulfobacula sp.
CAGAAACTGCGGGTCCACACTCAGCACCCGTACGCCAAGTCCGAGTAAAAAAGGGATATACTCTTTTTCATGGGCCATTTCCCCGCAGACCGACACCTCGATACCGGCATCCTGTGCAGCATTGACGATTTTCTGCAGTCCCCGGTTCACCGCCGGATGATGGGGAATATAGTGGTCTGCCACCATTTTGTTAGCCCGGTCGGCTGCCAGCATATACTGGATAAAATCATTGGTTCCGATGGAAAAAAAATCTGCTTCCCGGGCAAATTCATCAATGGTTTCAATAACTGACGGCAATTCAACCATCATGCCCAAAGGGACATCCGGGTTGAACGCCAGGTTCTCCCTGGAGAGTGTATCACAGCATTCCTCAACCACTTGCTTGGCGGTCAGGAACTCATCAATGGAAGAGATCAGCGGGAACATGATTCGGATATTATCTCTTCCTTCGGCTGCCCTTAGCATCGCCCGGATCTGGAATTCAAACAGATCTCTGTGCCGGAGCGAAAACCGGATGGACCGAAGGCCGAGGTCGGGGTTGGCTTCCGGCGGTGCATCACTGTAGGCCAGGGTTTTCTCTCCGCCCGCATCCAGGGTCCGGATCACCACAGGCTGGCCATCCATCTCATCAAACAACCGTTTATAAATAATATACTGTTCCGCTTCAGACGGGAATGTGGCCCGGATCAGGAACGGAAATTCTGTCCGGTAGAGACCCACCCCTTCTGCTTTCAGTTTTCTGGCAAGAGTGACTTCACTGAGCAGGTTGATATTGGCCCTCAGGGTCACCTCTTCCCCGTCCCTGGAGAGGGTCCGGTCTGACATGGAGTCCTCTGCGCTCTCTTTTTCAACTTTCAGGCGGCTTTCAAACAGGGCAATTGTTTCCGGATCAGGATTGACATAAATATTCCCCAGTTCCCCATCCATGAGAATGGTGGTCTGGTCCGGCAGGGCCAGCAGTTTGGTATCTTCGGCAATGATGATGGGCAGATGGAGCGAGCGGGCCAGGATGGTTACATGAGACGTGGCCCCGCCGCTGGTCATGATAATGCCCTTTATCCCGGCAGATACCAGCTTGAGGATATCAGACGGATAGACCTGTCGGATAATCGCAATATTCCCCCGATCCACCAGATCTGAATCCTCTGACCTGGAAAAATTAGTCAGTATCCGGATGCTCAGATCCTCAACATCCTGCGCTTTTTCCCGCATATAGGCATGGGGGCTGGATGAAAAAACAGCGATATACTTGGCTGCAATTTTCCGGACCGCATCACAGGGAAGAGTGCCGGCCGCAATCTGTTCCTCCATCCGGCCGACAAAATTTTTATCTTTTAATATCATGAAATGGGCAGTGAAAATAAGCGATGCACTTTCCGGAAGCCGTCGCTCAAATTCTTTTTGAAGTTCTTTCAGCTCACGGGTGGTCCGTTCCACAGCCTTTTTAAAATCCTGGCGGTCATACCGTTCCTCTCCTGGTAGAGGATCATAGAGAACAGATTTTTTCTTCTGCAGGAAGATCACCGCTTTTCCCATGGCATAGCCGCTGGTGGCAGCCCGGCCCTTTACAAACTGCAGGGATGCTTCAGCCGGTGTCTCCTCTCTGGCCTGTGAAAGTGCAATCAAAAGTCTGGCATTTTCAATGGAGCCGGCCAACTGGGTCACCACCGCCCGGATGGCACGCTCGTCTGTCTGGGTAAAATGGTTGAAATCCTGGTGCTGGACAGCCAGGACACCGATCCGTTCCACACCCCGCCGGATGGGGACGCAAAGAAACGAATTAAAGCGGTCCTCTCCGGTTTCCGGAAAATATTTAAAGGCAGGATGCTGACTGGCATTGCCCTCCCTGACAATGGCAAGCATGTCAAAAGACTGCCCCACCAGACCTTCTCCCGGTTTGAGATGAATTTTGTTCACAGATTCCGGTTTCAGTCCTTTGGTGGCTTTCAGTGTGAGCCGGTCTGACGTATCGTCGTACAGGTAGATGGAACATACCGGGGCACTGAAGTGAAGAGCCACCAGATCCACGGACCGCTGGAGAAAGCCTTCAAGATCTGAGCTGCCGGTCACCAGATCAGCCAGTTCACTGATACTGAATAAAAGTTTTAGGTAATCAGAGTCTTTCTGCATGGGTCGAATCGATTTCCTTGTCTGTTGTTGTCAACGTTCGCCCGATTATACCTCAAATGATCAAATTATTCTCCCCAAAAAGCCCGGTTTTGTTGTTCTTCTGACCAGGCCGGGTATTCATGCTCAAAAAACATTTACATATCATTTACATTATACTTTACATTTTTTCCCATGACTGCTACATTCAGACCGGAGACAGGCATTCAAAATACCCACGTTTTGAGGGGGAACACCATGAAACCAGAACTGACTTCAAAACAGGAAAAAGTCCTGCATTATCTGAAAACAAAAATCCGCCGGACCGGCAGGCCGCCAAGCCTTCGCACGGCAGCAGCAGCCCTTGAAACAAGTCACACAGCCGTGGCCCAGACATTAAAAGTACTGGAAGACAAAGGGTACATCAGGCGGGACGGGCGGTACAGCAGGACCCTCCACCTGCTGGACCGGACCGGCGAAATCGACACCTCCCAGCGGCTGAAACAGGTCCCTGTCATCGGCCGCGTGACAGCTGGCATCCCCATGTACGCCCAGCAGGAATGGGACGGTACTATTCTGTTGGATGCCGCACTGTTCCCCGGACAACACCTCTTTGCCCTTAAGATCCAGGGCCGCTCCATGATCAATGCCGGAATATTCGATCAGGATCTTGCCATCTGCGAACCCCGGCAGTATGCCCGGGACAATGAAATTGTCGTGGCCCTGATCCATCATGAAGAAGCTACGGTAAAGCGGTTTTTCCTTCACCCGGACCGGATTGAGCTCCGTCCGGAAAACCCGGATTTCCCGGTCCAGCATTATACGTTTGAAGAGGTCCTGATCCAGGGCAGGGTCATTGGCATTGTCCGGCCGCCCGGGCTGATGGAAGGAACGGACAGATGA
>CAZLNA010000089.1:0-7717 GCA_964560485.1 uncultured Desulfobacula sp.
CTCATCGCGTTCCCGGGATTCGATACAGAGTGCGCCCTGGCCCACAGCCGGTACCATGCGGTGTTCATCCAGGTATTCGGTAATGACCGCTTCCTGTCCAAGCCGTCGCAGGCCTGCGGCTGCCAGTACAATGGCATCATATTCACCGGCAGCCAGTTTTTTCAGGCGCGTATCCAGGTTGCCCCGGATGGATTTGATCTCAAGATCCGGCCGGAGGTGTTTGATCTGGGATGCCCGTCTGAGGCTGGACGTGCCGACAACAGCGCCAGAGGGGTAATCCGCAAGCATTTTATTCTCCCGGGAGATCAGCACATCAAACGGATTTTCCCGTTCCGGAACCGCCCCGATGGTGAGACCGGGCGGCAGTTCGCCAGGCATATCTTTCATGCTGTGGACGGCCAGGTCAATATCACGATTGAGCAGGGCGTTCTCGATTTCCTTGACAAAGAGTCCCTTTCCGCCCACCATGGCCAGGGGGCGGTCTGTGATACGGTCCCCGGTCGTTTTGATGATGTTCAGATCAATCTCTATGTCCGGGAAACGGCGTTCAATTTCTGTCTTGATATAATTGGCCTGCCAGAGTGCCAGGCGGCTGCCCCGGGTGCCGATGCAGATGTTTTTTTTCATTCAGTCCTATCCGATTCCACAGGATGAGCAGCTTGAGGCACTGCAGCTGCCGCAGGCAGACGAACTCGATGATTTCACAGAGGTCTCTCCGGCGGCAGTGGTGGTTTTGCTGATAAATCCGCAGGCGGACATCAGCCGTGTCAGATCCTGGCTGTCACACTCCGGGCACTGGGGAACGGATGAGCCGATCACCAGGGTTTCAAAATCCGTATCACAATGATTGCATTTATACTCGTAAATTGGCATAGTTTTCCTTAATAATTCCAGTTTGACTCAAACACACTAATATAATGGTTCAACCGGTATTTTTCAAGCCTGTTATTTTTGCAGGCCTGGATACCATAGACCCGGAATGCAGGAATGAGCATGGAGACACTTCGAAAAAAAGCGGTTCAGGGGCTGAAAAAAGGCGACACCTTTGTCATCGAGCGAACATTTTCCCAGGCAGAAACCCTGGCTTTCGGGGAGATGACAAAAGATTATAACCCGGTTCATTATGAAGATGAGTGGGTGAAAACCAAAGGTTTTAACGGCCGGATCTGTCACGGTCTGCTGGTGGGCGCCATGATCTGCGAGTTCGGCGGGCAGGTTGCCTGGCTCGCCACAGGTATGAATTTCAGATTTCTTCACCCGGTTTATTTTGAAGATACGATCCGGCTCACCGTTACCCTTGTTGATATTCAAGAGGACGGCCGGGCAGAGGCAGACGGTGTTTTTATCAACCAGAGTAAAGAACTTGTCGCCCGGGTGACGCTTTACGGAAGGCTTCCGGTGGGAGATGAAAGAGATCTTCTCAAGTCTATTGATGCTTCAGTGAAGCTTCCTGAAACAATGTCAAAATTACGATTTAAATAACCTTATGCTCATTGAATTTAAACTTGTTTTTTTAAAGAAAAATGCTAATTTCCGAAGAGTTCCGCTTTTCTATTTATTTCATCCGTAAAGGAAAAATTGCATATCTGAAAAGGAGGTACTCAGTGAGAAAAATGAAAAGTTTGAGAAATATCTTCCTGATGTTTTTTTTGATTGTTTTTTTTATGGGGTGTTCGGCCATGTTTGTCGGATCTACAAACGATCCTCATCAAAAGCTTACTGATGCATATGGCTTGCTGTATAACCAAAATCGCCCCATACCTGCAGAAAAGCTAATACAAGAAGCCATAGAAATTTTCCAAAAGGAGAACGACGCGTCCGGTTTGGCAAAAGGCTATGCCACTTATGGCCTGTTTTTTAACTCGCCAGCGGTTGGGCACTTCAGTCCATATAAAACCAAGGGCTTTTTGGACAAAACAGTTCAATACGATCAAAGATATCAGAAAGCTTTATGGTATTTTGACAAAGCCAAAGAGATATTAAAGAAAGAACAGGATTCTGAATTAAATATGAGTACCCTTTCAATGATTCTATTTTATGAAGCAGAAACGTATTTGAACATGTATAAGACTGATTCGGCTTGCAAAAGATATAAAAAACATATCATTAAATTTAAAGAATATGTTTCAAAATACCCGGACATGAAAAAATTTAGGAATATGTCAGCTGACAGCTACGAAGAATATAAAATTCAGATGAAATATCATATGTGGCGGATTGGGTGTGAAAATTCTGATTTGCCTTAAGTATCTATGTTAATAATGATGCGCATTCAAAAAATTGCCGGCAGCCCCCTGGTCGAAGGTTGAGTCTGCAGGGTGCTGCCGGCATAAGGCTTAGGGATTCATTTCATAGCTCTCTTTGAGCGGCATGACATGGCTGTCCCAGATTCTTGTAAACCGTTCCTTGTCAGTGACCGGTTTTTTAATCATTTCCAGACAGCAGGCCATCTGCTCAGGCGTGGTGTCGGGCTTGGCATACAGTTTGAGTGCATATTCACTGAAATCCCTGATCATGAAATCAAAGATCTGTTCGAGCAGGTCCTGGTCAAACGGCTTGAGCTGGTATTCTTCAATGATCAGCTGGCCGTATGCCACGTTGGTGAACATTTCTCCCAGGTAAAGCAGAAAATCCATGTTTTTGGCCTGACCCTTGTCCGGAGATGCTGTGATGAGCATGTTCTGGAGGGCTTTGATCTGCTCTTTGAAAATATTGATGTTCGGCAGGTCAATACTGTCATAGGCCAGGTTGAAATCGTGGAACTGGATTTTGCCCAGGCCTTTTGTGGGTCCCTGGTTGAACAGGAATTCATCACAGACGCCGTCATATTGCTTGGGAATGTCAGGAAACGATCCCGGATTGAAAAAGTAATTGGCCATGAATTTGATAATCAACGCCATGTTGACATGAACCGTCCCTTCGAGTTTGGGCAGGGAGCGGATATCTGTGGCAGCGATTTCGAAATAGGAATCCTTTTCAAATCCCTTGGCGGCAATGACATCCCAGATCAGGTTGATTACGAGTTCTCCCTGGGTGGGGACCTTCATTTTGACGATGGGATTGTACAAAAGGTAGCGTCTGTCTTCTGCAGAAGCGCTTCTGAAATAATCTGCAGCACGACCGGAAAAAAGCTTCATCGCACACAGCCGGGTGTAGGCATCGACAAAAAGCTGTTTAATATGGGGAAAATCCGTCACCCATTTACCGTAAAGGTTTCTGTTGGCCGCATGGTTCAGTCCTTCATAGAGGGCATGGGTTCCCATTCCGAGAGCAGCCCAGCCCAGGTTGAATTTGCCCACATTGATGGTGTTCAGTGCCGAATCCCAGGCAGCATCGCCTTTGGAAAGGATGTCGTCCTCACTCACCGGGTAGCCGTTCAGGGCATATTCCGCCACATACCCTTCCCAGTTCACCACATTCTGCACCAGGTCATAGTTGTCATGGGTCGGGTCAGTGGCAAAGAAAACATATTCACCGGTTTCAGAATTTTTGGCAAAGGTGGAGACAATTCCGGCCTTGTTGGCATTTCCGATGTAGTATTTCCCGCCGTCTGCCACATATTGCCCGTCCCCCAGCGGTGTCAGCATCATTTCAGAGGAATATAGATCCGCACCATGTTTTCTCTCAGAGAGTCCGAACGCAAAGATGTGACCGTCAGCGAGCATCCGTGACGTCCTGTTTTTGACGTCTTCGTTGGGGCTCATCCAGATCGGGCCCAGCCCGAGAATGGAAACCTGCCATGTATACCAGTGGGAAAGGTTGTAAAAGCCTAAAAGTTCGTTAAAATCGCAGATTCTGCGGGTGTCCCAGCGGG
The DNA here is from genome assembly GCA_964560485.1 of uncultured Desulfobacula sp. Lineage (GTDB taxonomy): Bacteria > Desulfobacterota > Desulfobacteria > Desulfobacterales > Desulfobacteraceae > Desulfobacula. The sequence goes on from CAZLNA010000089.1 coordinate 3,815, forward strand.
CTTCAGGATTATCCCCGCCGTATCTGGCAGGTGTCAGAAGGGTTGAGAAAACCTTGTTTTCTTTTAGGAAAGTGATGAAATCGTCGTACCAGATCCGTTCGTGATAATCATGCTTTAATTGTTTTTTCCCTCTGGATTCAAAATAATCAATGGTTTTTAACATGATTTCTTTGGAAGCATCATCCAGGTGTTCGTAATCTGTTTTTTTGGGGTTCAGTAACATGATGTTTTTCCTTTGCCCGCAATCCTGGGCGGTCTATAAAGGTTGTGTGCCAAATGGGCCGCTGTCATTGATCATGTCAATGAGCAGCCGTTTGAACAAACGCCGGTCTTCTTGTGAGAATCTGCCTAAAATTGATTCGTTGGCTTCCTGTCGTTCCCTGATCAGTTTTTCTTTCATCTGGTCTGCCTTTTGTGTGGTAAAGATCGACCTGAGCCGTTTGTCACCCGGGTGGGGTTTTTTTTCGATCCAGCCATGATCCACCATCCGTTCCAGAACACCGGAAAGTGTGGCTTTATCAAGAATCAACGCTTTGCCAAGCTGGGCAGCGGTCATCCCCTGACAATACCACAGCCCTTCCAATACGAGGTGCTGCAGATTTGTCAGATCATAGGGTTTGAGCTGTTTTTTAAACCGGGCATGGGCTTTCTGGTAAGCTTTGGCCAGAAGGAACACCATGCAGTCCGGGCCATCATCAGGGAGATTGGTCATTTCATTATCCTTCGTATACGAACCATTATAGTTTTTCACCGGGCGGTTGTCAACGATGTTTTTAAAAAAAATCATACGTTCTTGTGTGTGAACATTGTTTACATACTTTCAGCCCTTTCGGCTTTTTGTTTGTCAACAGGGTGCCTGTCTAGTCATTCTCTAATTTAAATATGACATCTTATTTAAAATTATTGGCAAATATGGCTTCGATCGACAATACAAACTGACCAAGAGAATTGATAACCTGACCTGACAATTAACCATGCCTTTCCCCTGCCACCGCTTCAATCCGTTTAAAAATTATATGCCCCTCGGCCTGAAACTGACACTGGTCATTCTGATCACAGTGAATCTCTGTGTGGGCGCCCTGGTCTTTTTGAACTGGCGGACAGCAAACCAGATTGATGATAAAACCCGATCCCTGATGGTGGTCAAGGACCGTCTTATGGCCAGTTTGAGGAACAAAGTGTTTGAAATGGAAGACAAATATCTATCTGTTTCCAGACAGTTCGGGTTTGATTCGGTTTCCCGGGACCTTGAGCCGCTGATTGAGAGCAATTATTATCTGCTCGATAAAAGAGTTATTGTGGGCCGGGAGAACTATAGGCCGTATTTCACCCGCGAAGAGCGCCGGGATATCAGTCTTGAACGGGTTGTTGTCAAAGAAATCGACGATCAGGTAGTGGTGGCGTTCGGGATATTCGGTATCAGCAGAAAATTCAGCGATAAAATCATGTTCATGAGCTTTGCATCTCCTGATCCCCAGTCCACGCTTCAGGAAATCAGGGCCCAGATCCGCTCGCTTCACCGGAAAGCCGATACCTATGAGCAGCTCAAAGCCAAAATCGATGCCATGAATGAATCCCTGATCGACCACGGAATCAAAGCAGAGAAGGACCGTACCCGGATTCTATACAATATCGACAAAATAGAAACCCTTGAGAACGAACTGGCTGCTTCAAAACGGCTCCTGCATCAGCGTTCTCTTGTCCTCGGACTCTGTATCGGCCTGATCAATGCACTGGTATTGTTCCTGCTCACCAATCGAATGGTGGAACGGCCCATGCAGCGGCTGACCAGTATTATTGACGATATCCGCCAGGGAGGCGCACCGCAGATTCCCTACCAGGGACGACAGGATCAGATCGGAACCCTTGCAGAAGCACTGGTTGCATTTAAAGACACAGTAGAGGAACTCAAGGCATCTGAGCAGAACTTTAAAACCGCTAAAACAAAGGCGGAAGTGGCCAGTATTGCCAAAAGTCAGTTCCTGGCCAATATGAGCCATGAGATCCGGACGCCGATGAACGGGGTGGTGGGTATGTTGAATCTGCTTTCAGAAACTGATCTTGACACTGAACAGAAAGATTATGCCACCACAGCCAGGAAGAGTGCCGATGGCCTGCTGAGTATTATCAATGATATCCTTGATTTTTCGAAAATTGAGGCAGGCAAGCTAAAAATCGAGCCGCATACCTTTAATTTCAGGGATCTGATTGAGGAAATAACTGAAATGATGAGTATTCTGGCCTGTAAAAAAGAGATTGACCTGGCCGCCTGCATTCATCCTGACATTCCGTCACTGCTCCATGCAGATGCCGGAAGGATCCGGCAGGTCATTATCAATCTGTTGAGCAATGCCATCAAATTTACAGCCTGGGGAAGTGTTTCACTGACCTGTGAGCTTACAGGCAGAACACAGACTTCGGTAAACCTTAAAATATCCGTAACTGACAGCGGCCCGGGGATTTCAAAAGACAAACGAAAGGCCCTTTTCAAGGCATTCTCCCAGCTCGACGCCTCTGCCACACGCAAGCATGGCGGCACCGGACTCGGCCTGGTCATTTCAAAACAGCTGGTGACGCTGATGAACGGCTGCATCGGTGTCGAGTCCGAGCCAGGACAGGGAGCAACTTTCTGGTTTTCCCTTGCCCTGGATACCGCATCTGCTGTTCCGGAAAACAAACGCCTGCTGCCGGAGGAATTGAGAAAGAGACCCATACTGGTGGCAGATGCCAACCCCGTCAGCCGTCAGATGACAGCCGCCTGCCTTGAAAGATGGAAATGCCGCTTTCATTGTGTCGACAATGGAACCTCAGCCCTGGCTGTGTTGAAAGATGCAAATGACCGGGGGCATGGATTTGCATCTGCGGTGATAGATGCGAACCTGCCCGGAGGCGGTGCAGAACTGCTGTTAAAAGAGATGCGGTCTGACCCTGGCCTGGCATCTGTCCGGATCCTTTATTTGACAGCCAGGCAGAAGGAGTCTTTTGAAGGGGCATCAGGCCCAGGGGACACAGTGACCTGTCTGGCCAAACCGGTCAAGCGTAAAAAACTGTATGAGGCCCTGTCACAGGCAGTGGAACAGGAGCTGTCGTCGCAGAACAGGTCTGGGGAATCACCCAGGGATAGCGAGAGTAAAAAGCAGACCCATATTCTGGTGGTGGAAGATAATCTGGTGAACCAGAAAGTGGCCACCATGACCCTGAAGAAATTGGGCTATACTGCGGATATCGCCGCCAATGGGGTTGAAGCGGTAAAAGCGGTCCGTTCAAAAACATATGATGTTGTTTTTATGGATCTTCAGATGCCGGAAATGGACGGGCTGGAAGCAACGCGGACCATCCGTTCGGATATCGGGCTGAGCCCGGGTAAACTGCCGATCGTGGCCTTGACAGCCAATGCCCTGAAAGGCGACAGGGAAATCTGTATCGCTGCAGGTATGGATGACTATCTGACCAAGCCGGTTACTGCGGAAAAACTGAAAACGGTTCTGGAAAAATGGGCCTGCTGATACAAGGCCGTATCAGAGGGATTCGATCACACCGGCAGCGATCAGGGGGATCAGGATCTCATGATGCCCCACAATGGCGAATCCCCTTCCCTTTCCAAGCGTGGGCCGGTTGACCACATTGGTCATTGGGCGGTAATGCCGGATAAAATCGAGGTTCACCGTGGTAAACGCGTCAAGCGTATGACCCAGATTCCGGGTCAGCGTAAGGGCTTTTAAAAAGACTTCAGGCATGATCACGGCAGATCCTGCATTGATGAAAACCCCGTTTTCAAGCTTTGCCACGCCACTGCAGAACAGCCGGAAATCCCTGTGAGAGGCCTTGCCGCAGGCGGCTGCATCAAATTCAGGATGCATGTGAAGGATATCTGTGCCCATGGCCACGTGGACAGTTAAGGGG
>CAZLNA010000090.1:0-7406 GCA_964560485.1 uncultured Desulfobacula sp.
GTGTACGTGAACTGACCGGCGGTATTTATTTTGGTGAGCCCAAAGGCAGGGAAGGTTCCGGTATGGAAGAAAAGGCCTATGATACATTGGTCTATACCCGATTCGAAATCGACAGGATTGCCCGAATGGCCTTTGAATTTGCCAGAAAAAGACGGGGAATTGTTACTTCTGTGGACAAAGCAAATGTGCTGTTTTCCATGGTCCTCTGGAAAGAGGTGGTTATGGAAGTCGCCAAAGAGTTCCCTGATGTAACCTTGAACCATATCTATGTGGACAATGCCACCATGCAGCTGGTAAAGGATCCCCACCAGTTTGACGTTCTCCTCTGCGGCAATATGTTCGGTGATATAATTTCAGATGAATGTGCCATGATAACCGGTTCCATGGGACTTCTGGCATCTGCAAGCCTCAACGAACAAAATTTCGGCCTTTATGAACCTGCCGGCGGTTCAGCACCGGATATTGCCGGTCAGGGGATTGCCAACCCCATTGCCCAGATCCTCTCTGCAACCATGATGCTCAGGTATACCTTTAACCAGGTTGAGGCTGCCGATGCCATTGAAGCTGCCATTTCAACCGTTCTGGAAGAGGGTATTTTCACAGCAGACCTGACCGGCAGAAAAGAGAGCGCCGTGAACACGGCACAAATGGGAGATGCGATTATCAAGGCGCTTAATAATCAGGCCCGCTAGCCCTGGCATATTCAAATCACCGTAACAGCACTTCCACCCGGATCGGAAATCAATGGCTTCGCATTTCCGTTCCGGGTATATATCCTTTTTTCACCCGGCTTTAAGCATCAGCCGGTTGATGGATTCGACAAAGGCCATATTCCGACAGGGTTTTGACAAATGATCAGTGAACGGGTCATTCTGCTGTAACTGCCGCATCGATTCCAGGAACTCTATATTACCGGACACAAAGAGGATCGGGATCCTCGGGGCTGTCTCCCTGACCCTGCTGTAAACATCCATTCCGGTCAGCCTTCCTTCAAGACGGTAATCCAGGCTGATCAGGTCATAGGTATTTTCTTCAAATAAAGAAAAAGCAGCCTCAGCTGTCCGGGCAATATCCACGATATGATTCAGCGGCGGGTGTTCAAGAATGGCACGCTGGATATCAGAGATATCATTCTCGTCCTCAACCAGGAGAATCCGCTTGTCTGTCTGGGGCGCTGAGCTTCGGAGGATGCGGATCTCATCCGGGCTGAGTTCTTTTTCAGCTTTTGGAAGGCAAAGATCAATCCGGGTCCCTTCATTCTGGACCGAATCGATCATAATCTCTCCCTGGTGCAGATCAATATATTTTTTCACATTTGCCATTCCATAACCAGTCCCCTTGATCCCGGCTTCATAAGCGCCAGAAGCGTCCTTGCCTCCTTTAAGTGTAAATGCCGGGTCAAATACTTTGTCCAGATCCGGGGACGGAATACCGCAGCCGTTATCCTCAATCCGGATGATGATCTGCCCATTGGCAGAAAACGTACTCAGAGTGATCCGGGGTTCTTTAACACGGCTCACTGCATGGATTGAATTTTGAAGCAGATTGACCAGAGCGTGTTCAATCATACCGGGATCAGCTATCAGTTCATAAGGCTGGACCCGGTCTGTGACCACAGTAATCTCCTGAAGCTCACCCGCGAACAGATCTAACACAAGCGCTATTTTTTCATCAATCAAAAAAAGCGTCTGTTTCGGTTCTGAACTTTTTGCAAAGGAAATGAGATTCCTGGTCAGGTTTTTCCCCCTGATGGTCTGGTTTAAAATATCCTGAAACACGTGACGGTTCTGTAAATTCCTTTTATCCATCAATGCCAGTTCAGCATTTCCCATGATAATGCCCAGTACATTGTTAAAATCATGGGCCATCTTACCTGCGATCTGGCCGACCAGGGCCAGTTTTTCCTGTTCACCGGCATGGATCTGGGCCTTTATCTTTTCCGCTTCTTCTTTTTTCCGGAGTGTTACATCACGGGTAATCCCTAAAATCCCCTCCGGGAATTCATCCGGTCCCGGGATCAGCCGCGCATTCACATGCGCCCAGAACAGAGAACCGTCTTTTCGGATCTGCTGAACTTCAAACACCTCCGGCTCCCATCCCTCAGGATCTCGGGCCTGGATCTGCGCCATCTTCTTTTCATAGAGCCGGAGGACCAGGGCCTGTGAATCAGGAACCAGCACTTCATTGGCCGACATGGATAGACACTCGTCTGCGGTATAGCCCTGCATTTTTGTAACTGACGGGCTGACATAGGTAAACCCAAGCCCCAGATCGGTTGACCAGATAACGTCATCTACATTTTCGGCAATCATCCGATACTTGGCCTCGCTTTCATTCAGCCCGTTTAGCAAGGCAGAAACTGATACAGATGTAATCGCGTTCAGAACGATAAAATTCACCAAGGCGGCCACCATTGCCTGGGGGGTATTAAAAAACGGGAACGCGTGTCCAAACCGGCCGCTGTATATCAAATACCCAATAACACCCAGAAAGCAGGTATTCAGCAAAACAGCCCCCAGGGCAGCCCAGTGCCCGATCAGCACACCGGAAAGCACTGCAAACGCAAACAGCCAGAAAGGTCCGCCACTGAGCGGTCCCACAGACAGGATGACAGCCGCACCAATGATGAAGAAACTGATCAGGCTGACAGTGGATCTGACTTTAAACGGAATCTGGATAACAAAGAGGAATACAAGGCAGAGCAGAACCCCGAGGCCATCGACCACTGCCAGTCCCCAGGTGTTTTCCCGGAGGATCAGGCCCAGGGCTGACACAAAGGCGGCTGATCCAAAGAGAATACCGCTGACAAGAATGGCAGAAAGGATATTTACCCGCCATCGAAAAAGGCTGTCCGACCGCTGCTGCTCAAACCGGATCATTCGACCGGCAACACGTTTCTGTAGTTTCAAAAAGAAATAAAGTAGGGTCCTGCCCAGTGTGGGTGCTTTCATCAATCTAACGACTTTTGATTATAAGACGATCGCCATGGTTCCATTTCCACCAGAATATGAAAAACTGCGAAAGAAAGCAAATACTTAATTTAAAAAGGGGGGCAAATAAAAAGGGGACCTGAATTGATCAGGTCCCCTTTAATATGGTGGCGGGAGTGACGAGACTCGAACTCGCGGCCTCTTGCGTGACAGGCAAGCGTTCTAACCAAACTGAACTACACCCCCGTGTGCGGCATTTTCTGGTGGGCGATGCAGGGCTTGAACCTGCGACTTCAACCTTGTAAGGGTTGCACTCTCCCAACTGAGTTAATCGCCCGAAAAACAGAAGACTTTATACCAGTTTAAAAAAAACGTGTCAAGCAAAAACTGCTGTAAAAAGTAGTGCCCGCCCCCTTCTGATTAAATTTCATTATTATTGTTCACCCTGCTTGCAAGCACTGTCCAATAATGTTATATTTATGAAAAATATTACGTAAGAAATCGATATTTCAAATTCACTGCATCTTAACTCGATCATGCACAACAATATCCCCCGACTTTGAACAGGATTTGAATTAAGCATTGTTTTCTATTTAACACAGTTATGACACATCAAGGAGTTGGCTATGGAGCCTGTACAAGGGTATCTTGAAATTATGGACAAGGGCTTTGGATTCTTAAGAAACATCGAGGATAATTTTCAGCCCCAACCAGAAAACCCCTATATCTCCAACAGCCTGATCAGAAAACTCGATCTTAAAGAAGGCAGTTTTATTCAGGGTTTTGGTGAAAAAAAAGGCCCGAACAACCCAAATCTTGCATTGGTCCGGATTGAAACCATCAACAACATGCCGTTTGATGAGTTCAAATCCATCCCCCTGCTCCAGGATCAGACCAGTATCAACCCTTTTGAAAGGGTTTGCCTGACACAGGGAGAGGATGACATCACGGGCAAGGCTCTTGACATCATTTCCCCTATTGGGATGGGACAGCGCGGCCTGATCATTGCACCGCCTAAATCGGGCAAAACAACCATTTTGCGGCATATGGCAAACTCTGTGGTACTGAACCATCCGGAAGCCAACGTATTTGTTTTACTGGTGGATGAACGGCCTGAGGAAGTGACAGATTTCCAGCGCGGGCTGACAGGCGCGCATGTGCTTTACTCCTCAGCTGACCAGCAGATCGGCCAGCATATGCGGATGACCCGGCTCGCCATGCACACGGCTATCCGGTGTGCGGAAATCGGAGAGGATGCAGTCGTATTTATCGATTCCCTGACACGGATGACAAGGGCCTTTAACAATGACACAGACAGCCACGGCAAAACCATGACCGGCGGACTTGGTGCGAATGCCATGGAATTTCCAAGAAAAATATTCGGTGCAGCCAGAAAACTCGAAAACGGCGGCTCATTGACCATCATTGCCACCATCCTTGTGGATACTGGCAGCCGGATGGATGATATCATTTTTCAGGAATTCAAGGGCACGGGGAACATGGACCTCTTTTTGTCAAGAGAATGTGCCGAGCACCGGATATGGCCTGCCATCAATATCAATAAATCAGGAACACGAAAAGAAGACCTGCTCATGGACAAGGAAGAATACAAACAGACCATTGAACTGAGAAGAGCAGTCTCCACCAAAGAAGAAAAGGATGCCATGACCCAGTTTCTGGGCTTTCTGGAAGGAAACGGTTAGATCAAGGCGATGTCAAGTACCTGAGACATCTCTTCTGCATAAACAATATCCATCTGTTTCTGAATCGCTTTTGGAATTTCCCTGATGTCTTTTTGATTCTCTTTTGAAACAATTACGCGATCAATTCCATTGGCATGCGCTGCCAGGAGTTTTTCCTTGAGCCCCCCGACGGGCAGCACCCGCCCCCTCAGAGTAATTTCACCTGTCATGGCAATTTGCCTGGAAACCGGCCGTCCTGTCAGGGCCGAGACCACTGCCGTGCACATGGATATCCCGGCGGATGGGCCGTCTTTGGGGATTGCCCCTTCCGGCACATGGATATGGATGTCCAGACGCTTGTAAAAATCGTCTTTAATTCCAAGTTCCTTGCTCCTGGACCGGACAAAACTGACTGCTGCCTGGCTCGATTCTTTCATCACATCTCCAAGCTTGCCTGTCACCACCACATTCCCTTTGCCCGGCATGGTAACCGCTTCAATGGTCAGCAGTTCACCCCCGGACTGGGTCCAGGCCAGTCCGGTCACGATACCGATCTTGTCTTCTTTTTCCAGAATGCTGTCCCTGAATTTTACCTGCCCGAGATATTGCGTGAGCATGGTGGTTGAAATCCGACGAAGCCTGCGGTCTTTTGTTTTCACAATCCGGGTAGCGATCTTCCGCAGGACTGAAGAAATCTCGCGTTCAAGCCCCCTGACCCCGGCTTCCTTGGTATATCGCTTGATAATGGTCTTTATGGCATTTTTTGAGAAAATAACATCTTCCCCGGTCAGACCGTTTTCCTTTAATTGTTTGGGGATCAGAAAACCGGTAGCGATCTTTTGTTTTTCATAGGCTGTATATCCGGCAAGCCGGATAATTTCCATCCGGTCTCTCAAAGGCGCCGGGATATTGTGCAGTGTGTTGGCAGTGGTGATGAAAAGGATCTGGGAAAGATCGTAATCCACCTCGAGATAATGGTCATTGAAATTCTTGTTCTGCTCAGGATCTAGTGCTTCCAGAAGTGCGGACGAAGGGTCTCCTCTGAAATCCGAGGTCATTTTATCGATTTCATCCAGACAGAATACCGGGTTATTATAGCCGGCCTTTTTCAATGTCTGGATAATTTTACCGGGCATGGCACCCACATAGGTTCTGCGGTGACCGCGGATTTCAGCCTCATCTCTGACCCCGCCAAGCGAAATTCTTGCAAACGCCCGGCCGGTTGCACTGGCAACAGATCTCGCCAGAGAGGTTTTTCCCACACCAGGAGGTCCGACCAGGCAGAGAATAGGACCTTTTATTTTTTTAACCAGGATCTGAACGGCCAGGTATTCGAGAATTCTCTCCTTGGGTTTTTCAAGCCCGTAATGATCCTGGTCCAGGATCTGTTCTGCCCGCTGCAAATCATTTCTTGACCGTTTTTTACGGTGCCAGGGAAGGGCCAGGAGCCAGTCGATATAATTCCTGACGACCGTGGCTTCCGAAGACATGGGGGACATCATTTTAAGCTTATCAAGCTCACGCCGGACCATGGCACCGGCTTCCTTGGACATCCGTTTCTTTTTGATCTGCTGCTCAATTTCACTGTATTCATCTGATTCGCCATCCTCACCCATCTCTTTTTTAATGGCGCGGATCTGCTCATTCAGATAATGCTTTTTCTGCATGGATTCCATCTGCTCTTTAACCCGGCCCTTGATTTTCTGGGACATGGCAAAGACTTCGATCTCATTTTGAATCATTTTCAGCAGCAGAAAAAAACGTTCTTCAATATCGCCGCATTCCAGCAGCTTCTGCTTGTCCGTTACCTTAAACGGCATCTGGCTGGCAATGGTATCTGCAAACCTTGATTCTTCAGCAGCCAGGTTATCCAGCTTTTTCAAAAAAGACTTGGCCACGACACCGGAAAGCTTTGCATAGTGTTCAAAGCTTTCAGTGACCGTCCGGACAGCTGCTTCGCTGGCAGTGGCAGGCATGGCCACTTCAGCGATATCAATATATTCCACCATCAGGCACCCGGCCGCATCTTCAAGCTTTACAATCTTGCCGCGCTCAATACCTTCAACAAGGGCTTTTACCGTTCCATCCGGCAATTTAAGCATCTGGGTGATTTTGGCTTCGGTACCTACCTGGAAAATATCCTGAATGGTGGGCTTTAACACTTCCGGATCTTTCTGGGTGGTCAAAAAGATGCGCTTGTCTTTGGCCATTGCCTCACCCAGCGCTTTAATGGATTTTTCCCGGCCGACAAAGATAGACGTGGTGACCTTGGGGAAAAGGATCATATCCCGAAGCGGCACCAGGGGCAGTTCTTTTTTTATACTTTCCGATCCGTCCTGATGAAAGAACTTTGGAATATTGATCATAGCGTCAGCTTACCCGGATTGATCCGGCAGTTTAAGCCTGTTTTTTAGGCTGTTCGTACAAGAGAATAGGCGCTTCGTTTTTCAATACCACTTCTTCGCCCACGACACACTCGGAGACATTTTCCAGGGATGGAATCTCGTACATGATATCGAGCATGGTTTCTTCCATAATCGCGCGAAGCCCTCTTGCCCCTGATTTCCGGGCAACAGCCTCTTTGGCCATGGCTTCAAGGGCCTCATCTGTAAACTGAAGGTCAACGCCTTCAACCTTGAACAATTCCTTATACTGCTTCACCAGTGCATTTTTCGGTTCGGTGAGAATCTTCACAAGTGAGGACTCATTGAGTTCACCAATGGAGGTGATGATGGGCAGGCGGCCCAGAAACTCCGGAATCAGGCCGAATTTTATAAGGTCTTCCGGCTTGAGC
>CAZLNA010000090.1:7416-7682 GCA_964560485.1 uncultured Desulfobacula sp.
CGATATTTACATCTTTTTTATCTGCAATCTTGGCGCCAAAACCCATGGTCTTTTTTGTGATCCGGCGCTCGATCACCTTTTCCAGACCGGTAAAGGTCCCGCCGCAGACAAACAGGATATTGGACGTATCCACTTTCACATAGTCCTGCTGGGGGTGTTTCCGCCCGCCTTTGGGCGGGATGCTGGCCACGGTACCTTCAATAATTTTCAGCAGGGCCTGCTGGACCCCTTCTCCGGAGACATCGCGGGTGATCGACGGATTGTCC
>CAZLNA010000091.1:0-7668 GCA_964560485.1 uncultured Desulfobacula sp.
ATAGAGGGATCTGCTGATCACTTCCCGGTGAGGATGGGCAGGCTGTCCCAGGACAGGGAAATGCCGCGTTTGCTGGCATATTCAGAATACCACTGGACAATTTCCTGGGCAGTAAAGCGGACCTTTTTCATCCCGTAGACCATCTCCTGAGACCCTGGCAGGTCCTTCAGAGGCTGATCGGATGCAAAGGCAAGCACCATTTCATTGCCGGTCTGACCCTGAACCAGGAATTTGAAATCACTGGGATACTGGTCATTGGGAATGGCTGTGATTTCATTGGCCCAGAAAATGTCGCGGCCATGATCAAAATCATTGGGATAGATTCTGTAGATCTCTCCGTTGGCATTAATTGAAAAAATCCTGAGAAAGACATTTTTATTGGCTTTGGCTAAAAATATGATCTCTTCCCCGGTCCTGTATTGCAGGTTATTACTGCCCCGCTTGGTGAAGAGTTCAACCGAAAGCTCACGGCTGGGCGGGATATCCGTTTTTACCTGTTCCGGCACCTTGAGCCAGTCAGGATCAATACCGGCATTCTTAATCAGGGCCTGCTCAGTTGCCAGTACCTTTCCTTTCACACTCATCAGCTGGGTTTTCACTTCAATGTTGCCGCTGCCTTTGGCAGAAAAACTGCCGATGACAAAATATTCTGCCTCTGCCAGTTTGGCCACGGCTGCTTCAGAGTTTTTCGCCACAACAATCGCTCTTTCGCCGGGGACGGCAGTTCGTTTGGCCAGGGACCGGGTCAGTCGTTTTTCCACATCCACCACTGGAGAGAATGCCAGGGAAGACGCAAAATAATCCATGACATGGGTATTGAGGTGGTCACTGAGTTTTGAATAATATTTTTTATTGTCCAGTTTGAATTTGTGGATCATCAAGTCCGTCCGTTTGCTGCAGGGCAGTTTGACCATGGCTTCCCTTTCCAGCCGCACCATCAAGTGATCAATATACCCTTTAAATGTTTTCTGCATTAAAGGTGTTTCCACAAACCGCAGCCCGAGCCGTCCCTTGGCAGAGGTGATATTTTTAAATCCGCAGGCTGAGCCAGAAGCCTGACGCTCATCCAGGCTTGCGGTCACCACCAGGCTGTTCCCTTCTTTATAATACTGCCCTGTCAGGACAAGCGCTGCCCCGGCAGACGGATCACTGGTCACTGTCAGTTCCGGATGGCCGGACAGGTTTTCACGAAATCGTTCCCCGATCCTCCGGCCAAGCTGACAGATAGCGTTCATGCCACTGTCATAAAAACTGTTCTGTCCCACATACACTGTCTTACCGCTTCCTAATTTCGACCCTGCTTTTTTCAGCATCTGATCTGCAATCCGGTCCACAATGGCATCCAGCGACTGGATCTTGGGCTGCATGAGCGCATATGGAATATGTTCTGTACCCAGGGAGATTTTCGCACCAGCCACATGCTGGCCGGTTTTTTTATCCTTGACAGAGGCATGGAATTCCATGACACCGCCTTTTTGCACATATTCGCCTATGAGCTGTGCATCCACGTTGACGGCACCGTCTCCGGCATCCCTGAACACTGCTGCGGCTGCCATGGCATCTTTCATATAGCCGGCCATGTGATCACCAAGCACGAGTTCCGGCTGGGACGGGGCTGCAGGAACAAAAGAGAGGGTCTGAACCTTTAGAGCAAGCATGCCGGTGTAGTCAAACTCGAGAAGCCGGACCAGGGAACGGGCAATCCGTTCAAATTCCGGAGTCAGCCAGCCCGGGTCCATGTTGGCCCGGCTGATGCGTTCTTCCACAACTGCCAGATCAACGCTGGTTTCCTCCCCCATCTGGCGAAGCTTGACCGTGATCATAACGTCTTCTCCGGCAACAATATAGGAACCGACCAGTTTGAGCGGCTGGTCCCCGATTTCCTGGAGGCTGATATTTGCGCCGAGTTTCGACATATCTGACGAAAGGGCTTCACTGAGCACGCTGGAAAAAGGCAGGTTCAATTTTGTTCCTTTTTCCCAGAAATTGTTGGCACTGATCTGAACCGTTTTATCGGTCAGGTTCACCTTTTTTTGAATCTGGGCCGCCATCTGCTTGGATACATAGGACAGTGAAGAGCCGCTGCCCACCACATGGGGGGAGCTAGTGTTCTGTGCCACACAGGATGAAAGAATAAAAAATAAGGCGATGCTGCCCAGCCACAATACGTTTTTCAGATTACCCATGATTGTCTCCTTGCAAAGCTTCATGTTTGACAAAACCGCTTGCGTATGGCTTATAATGCCAATAATTTGTCATCGTAATAATCTGGCAAATTATACCGGGTCCATACAAAAAACAAGTATTTTTGGAAAAACCGTCACTATGTTCGATATTAGAATTAGGAAAGGGACTGACTTTGGATGACGTACCAAAGAAACTGATCCACAGTATTGTCAACCGGATTTTCAGCAAATACTGCCCCATGGGGGACAGTGGTCCGGTGACAAAGCAGGATCTCTACCACCACGGGGTGATTGGATGGTTAAAGGCCAGACAGAACTACAAAGAAGAAAAGCAGGTTCCCCTGAATGCCTATGCCGCCATCAGGATCAAAGGTGAGATCATGGATGCACTGAGAAAAAGCCCGCTGATACGGCTGCCCCAGGAAAAACAGGGCAAGGTCAAACAGCTGGCTGAGGCAAAAAAAATGCTCCAGGATAAGGGTATTTCACCTGATCCGGCCCAGGTCAGTAAAACCCTGGGATGGGATGAAAACCAGGTGTTTGAAGCCGAGAGCCTGTCTGCGAGTGTGGTCTCTGCTGACCAGACTACGGAGAAAGGTCATCTTGTGGTTCTGCCCGACCCCGGGGACAGCGAACAATCCCTTTTAAACAAAGATCTGGCCCGCGCGCTTCAATGGTGCCTGGAACAGATTGATGAAGAAACCGACCGCCTGATCTTTATCGCCAGGGAACAGCAGGGCATGACCCTGAAGCAGCTGGCTGAGCGGTTTAAATTCTCCATTGAGACCGCCCGGCAGAAAAACATTTCTGCAAAAGAGAGTATGAAGCAATGCATGAAAAAGAACGGCTGGGGTCTAAACTGAGATGACGGGAGTCCATTCATGAACAAAGAGATAACAATAAAAGAAGCCCTCGATATCTGGGCAGCCAATACTGAAGTGATCGACGATCATCTATCTGAAGCCCGGCTGTTTGAACTGGCCCAGCCAGAAGGGCTTTTGAATGCACAGAAACAAGAGCTTCACCACCTTTCCCTCTGCCCGGACTGCATTGGAAAATGGAAAACCTTTTGCGATATGGTTGATGATGAAAAAGAGACCGTATGGTCTGATTCCGGGAAGGGACCGGTCTATATGGGCGCAGGTCTTCTGCAGGCCGCATCGAGCCGGATAAAGCAGCCGGTTTTCATCAAGAGTGAATGTCGTCAGTTCACGGTGAGCCTTTTTCCCGAGATTGAACAACCAGGCAATGCCATGATTGTTTTTGAATCTTCGGGCGACAATAACGAACTTGAAGGCAAAACTGCGGATATCAAGGATGCCCAGGGCCGCACCCTGCTCTGTGCAACCATCCGGCAGGGCCGTGCCGCCACCAAGACAACCGAACTGGAACGCCTTGACCTGTCCAGGATCTCCATTGTTATTTCAGATACCTCAGACCGGGATTCACATGGATAAAATCTGGCTGCTTTTTGATAATAAAAACGTTTACTCTGTAAATTGCTCAATTTACGCACCCAATCCGTCCAGCCCCATTCCGGCGGATGCCTTTATTGTTTCCGAGCGCCAGGGCGATTTCACCATTGCGGCCAGAAATGCAGCCCATGCGGTTTATAACGACCTGATGGCCCGGAACATGGAATTAAACCCGGTGAACGCAGGGTTTGAACTGGCCGAAAGAACTGATGCAAAAGCAAATATTGTCGGCGAAAGCGGCGGTATCTCGTTTGCCATCGCCTTTGCCAGGGCGGTTTTAAAAATAGATACCGGCACTGTTGCAGCCACCGGTGTCGTGACCTCAGAAGGCCGTGTCATGCCGGTAAAAGGAATTCAGCCCAAGCTGGAGACCGCTGCCAGTCTCATGCAGGGCGGTCATGTTTTTTACCCGGCTGAAAATGAGAGTGCAATCCCTGAGGCCCTGAAATCCCTGTTCAAACAAAAAGAAATCAAGCTTCACCCGGTCAGCCATATCTGCCAGGTCTTTGATGTCCTTCTGCCTGACCAGAGGCGGACTGATAAAAAGCGTGTTTCCGTTCTCAAAGCCCTGGTCATCATGCTCCTGGCCGCGGCAGCAGGCGCTGCCGTCTATTTCCTGGCCTTTGGACCGATGGTGCCTGATTCGCATGATGGTGAAGCAATCTCCCCGCCTCCGATTCCTTTACCCGTGCCGGATCCGGTTCCAGATCCGGTTCCAGACCCTGTTCCCCCGGTACCGGTCCCGGCAGAGCCCGATCCACCGGTACCCCCTGAGCCGGAAGAACCCATTGATTCAAAAGGATTTCTTTGATTCCTGACTGTTGCGCTGAGCACGACTGCCGTATGCCTTGATAATCCGGACGCTTCTCAATCCCACTTCAAGAAGAGAAAAACGAACTGCAGCTGCAGATCTGATCCAGCACCAAACTCTTGATCCGGCGGCAATTGGCTGCTCCTGCCGCCCATTAACCGTGAGTGTAATCTGAATTCTGGCTATCTTCCCTGAAGGAGAAAAATTATACCGCAGGAAACCATATCATATTTTAAGGATAAAATTTTTCTGCTGACACAGACGTATGGTTAAAAGGCTTTTAATGCCGTCTAGTTTTCTGCGATTTCAAACTCAACCCGCCGATTAATCTGCTTATTATAACCGGATGTGTTCGGTTTAATCGGCAGTTCCTCGCCAAATCCGCGGATGTCCAGCCGGTCTTCAGAAATATTGAAACGGCTGACCAGATAGGCTTTGACTGATTCTGCACGGTCAAAACTGAGCCTCAAGTTATATCTGTCACTGCCGTCTGAATCGGTGTGGCCGTTGATCATGATTTTCTTGTGCCGGAGCGCCTTGGAGGTCAACGCAACACCGACTTCCTTGAGCAAATGGTAGGACGATGCCTTGAGCACTGATGAATCATAATCAAATTCAATTTTCACCTTCAATCGGGGCACATCCGCACTTTCATCCACCATGATGGTTTTTTCCTCGACCCGGTTCTCGATCCGCTGTGCCACCACAATCGCCCGTTTTTTCGATCCTGACACCAGGCTGCGGTATTGAACCGGCCGACGGGTCAGTTCCCTGACCATTTCTTCGCTGCTGGTCTGAAAACGGTCGTCCTGGGCAGAGAGCATTGGCACACTGACCCATAAGATAAACATCATTGCCACTAATACAGATCGTTTAAACATGACTCCTCCCTCCATTATTCAAGTAATTTGGCATATTTTATTCATATCCGGCCTGCATCCTTTTGGGCCGTCATTTTTTCACGATTGTACAAAATGTATCATAAAAGGCGGCCTGTTGTCCCATGTCTGATATTTTTACTTCGGTCAGCAGGTTCACATTCCCGCTTTTCTGCCAGAAGCCCTGGTACATGAAAGCGGCCTGATCACAGACTGAATTATCAATTTCCAGCCTGGCCGTCAATCGTCCGACCGCACTGCTCACCACCACGTCGCTGTCATGTTCCGCCCCAATGGCTGCGGCGGTGTTTTCATTCACGTAAATTCCCGGGCGCTGCGCCACAAATGCAAACCCCTGGGAATGCATGGATTCTTCTGCATGACAGGTCAGAAGTCTGAGCAAATGGACTTCTTCCGGCTCTGTCGGCGGTATAAACACCGGCAGAGGAGAGTGACCGTCTGTTTTGGCCTCCTCACTATATATTTCGATCGAACCGGACCTGGTTTCAAATTTTTTTTCCTCCCAGGCCACCTCACTTCCCGGCAGGGTGATAAGACCTGTTTTCAAATTCCCGTAGCTGATATCAAGTTTTTTCAGCAGCGGGGATACAGCAGCGCGAAGATAGACGTCGGTTGTTTTAAACCCAAGGTCAATACCCATCCGGTCTGCAAGGGCAATATAAAAATCAAACTCGGTCATCAAGCCGGCCGGCGGTGCCAATGCCTGGTGGGAATAGGTCAGCACCGGTGAAAACATGACCGTACAGAAGATGTCTTCCTGCTCAAAAACAGAGGCTGCCGGCAGAATAATATCAGCCTGAGCAGCCGTGTCTGTCATGAAATGGTCAAAGACGACTTTGAAATCAATGGCTGAAAATTGTTTGACCGCCTGCCCGACATCCGGCCCCTGATTCAGCGGGTTGGCACTGCTCACAAAAGCCGCCTTTACCGGCGGATCATCTGCCTGGCCAAGAAATCCGGCCATCCGGCTGATTGAAAAACGCCGGACGTCTGGTTTGTTGTCAGAAAGGGCCGCCTCAACTCCGTTCAAATACTTTTTCATGCCTTTGGCGGCAAAATTCACGCCACTGCCCTTTTTCCCGATATTCCCTGTAATCGCGGCCAGGGCGTCAATGCTCCGGATCGTGTTTCCGCCGTTTTCATACCGCTGCATGCCAAGCCCGAGGTAGATACATGCACGATCTGCCGAAGCATATGCCACTGCCAGCTGTTCAATGGTCTGCTCAGGAATCCCGGTTAAACCGGCGCTGAATTCA
This sequence comes from uncultured Desulfobacula sp., assembly GCA_964560485.1. Lineage (GTDB taxonomy): Bacteria > Desulfobacterota > Desulfobacteria > Desulfobacterales > Desulfobacteraceae > Desulfobacula. The sequence goes on from CAZLNA010000091.1 coordinate 6,628, forward strand.
GGGGTGTATTTTTCCAGGGACTGGTAAAACCGGTTAAACCCAATTACATGGGACTGGATGAACGCTTTGTCATGAAGGTCCCGGTCGATAATAACCTTGGCCATGGCCAACGCCAGTGCAGCGTCTGAGGCAGGCCGGATCCGGATATAATTTCGAAAAGAACGGGCAGTGGCAGATTCAAGCGGATCAATCACCACCACCTGGCTGCCCTGCCGGACCGCCTTTTTGAGCAGGGCATGGAGATGCGGGCTTGTATACCTTGGATTCCGGCCCCAGACCAGGATCATGTCTGCATTGAGCACATCTTCCGGCGCATGCCCTCTGGCATCCCCGAAATCATATCTCTGGGCGGCAATTCCTGCCCCCCAGCAAAGGCTGCCCCCGGGCCGGGTCGCCCCTCCGAAAGCATCAAAAAAAATCGACTGAATCCGGCCTTTAAGCCCATTATACCCTGACCCTGAATAATCCATGACTGCGGTGGGCCCGTATTGTTTCCGGATGTCTGACAGTTTCCGGCTGATTCGGTCGAGCACCTGATCATAAGAGGCTTGTTCAAACCCGGCGCCCTTTCGCACAAGAGGGTGGCAAAGCCGGTCCGGGTGCCTGAAACGCTCGACAAGCCCTCTGCCCTTTTTACAGATCATACCCTGGGTGACCGGATGATCCGGGTCTCCTTTAATACGGGTAATGGTATTGTTTTCAACGCTCACCACAAACCGGCATTGATCAAAACAATCCATCGGACATGTGCAAAAGACCTGTTTTTCCATGATATCAGTCGGTTTTCAGAACAGAGAGGAAGGCTGACTGAGGGATTTCCACAGAACCCACCATTTTCATCCGTTTTTTTCCTTTTTTCTGTTTTTCAAGCAGTTTTCGTTTTCTTGAGATATCCCCGCCATAACATTTGGCGGTTACATCTTTTCTGAATGCAGAAATGGTTTCCCTTGCAATAATTTTCCCGCCGATGGCGCCCTGGATGGGAATCTTGAACTGCTGACGGGGAATCTCTTCCCTGAGCTTTTTGCAGGCCGTCCGGGC
>CAZLNA010000092.1:0-7560 GCA_964560485.1 uncultured Desulfobacula sp.
CTACATTGACAAAACACAGGTTTTTTCCCTGATCAAAAATGACCATCTGACCCACCGGGTGATCCATGTACAGCTGGTCTCCCGGGTCGCCCGCACCATCGGCCGCTATCTGGGCCTGAACCAGGACCTGATTGAAGCGGCCAGCCTGGGTCATGATATCGGTCATACGCCCTTTGGCCACGATGGGGAACGATTCCTTTCCAGGCTGAGCCATGAATACGGTGCCGGCTATTTCCACCACAACCTGCAGAGCATCCAATTTCTGGATAAAATAGAAAAAAACGGCAGGGGCTGGAACTTGAGCCTTCAAACCATGGACGCCATCATCTGCCACAATGGTGAGGCCAAAGCCAAAAAACTGGTTCCGAAAAAAAAACGATCCTTTGCCGACCTTGACCGCATCATGGCTGATATGAGACAAAAAAAGGTCTGTGATGTAATTCCCATGACGCTTGAAGGTTGTGTGGTCCGCCTGGCAGACACCATTTCCTATGTCGGCCGGGATCTTGAGGACGCCATCCGGCTGAAGCTGGTGGACCGGGCAAATATACCGGAAGAAGCCTGCCGTGTTCTGGGCCGCACCAACGGCACCATTGTCTTCAACCTGGTCACAGACCTGATCAAAAACAGCCTGGATCAGCCCTTTATCGGTTTTTCCGAAAAGGTTGCCAAAGCATTGATGACACTCAAGGCATTCAATTACCGACAGATTTATAAAAACCCGGTCATCAAAAAACACCTCTCACCGATCAAGGATATTTTCAGATATCTTTTTGAAACCTATCTTAATGATCTTGAAACCCGGAACGCCGATTCAATGATCTTTACTGACTTTCTCAACGGCATGGCTGATACCTACCCGGAAAACTTTACACCGCCTGAAATCGTGAGAGACTACATCTCTGGCATGACCGATTCCTATTTCATCCGGCAGGCCCCGGAACGGCTGCGGCCCAAACCCCTTGAACATGTTTGAGAACCGATCTTACAGAAGACTGCACCGAAAAAAAGGTCTCACCGCTTTTGAGGTGACTGTCAAAGAAACCAACCTGAACATCCAGGCGGACATGGATTTAAGCCGGGAGGCGGCTGGTGCGGTCGTTGGATGCCGTCAGATCATTGAAGCCTATATTCGCGAACACCCGGAGTTCAGCGCATCCCTTTCTCCTGTAAAAAAAAATGCCAGGGCACCTGAACTGATACGGACCATGCTGGCTGCTGCCCAGGCCGCCGGTGTCGGCCCCATGGCTGCTGTTGCCGGCACAGTGGCAGAATATACCGGTAGAAAACTGCTCAACCAGACCCGGCAGGTCATGGTGGAGAACGGCGGCGATATTTTTGTCAAGTCGGATACACCCACCGTATTTGGTATTTTTGCAGGTGCGTCTGATTTTTCCATGTCCTGCGGTATTGAAATCGCAAAACAATCCAGACCCTACAGTATCTGTACCTCTTCAGGCACTCTCGGCCATTCGAAAAGTTTTGGCCGGGCAGACGCAGCCATGGTTTTCTCCGATTCCTGTGCCCTTGCCGATGCCATGGCAACTGCCCTGGGAAACAGAGTTGAAACACCTGAAGACATCGAGCCTGCCATTGCCTGGGGAAAAACCATAGACGGTGTCCGTGGGATGGTGGTCATCCTGGGTGAAAACATCGGCATATGGGGAAAGGATCTGAAACTGACTGCTCTTTAACCGGATCAGACGATATCATGTCCCAGTTATTTAAAAGCGTCTCTACTGCCCCAACATTACTTTTACATCCAGGGCCACCCACTCGTCGTTAGAGAAGACAATGGGGTTGATATCGAGCTGATTCAAAGATTGGCCCATATCCTGTGCCAGTGTGGATACCTTTAAAATCACCTGGGCCAGTTTGTCCCTATCCAGGTAAATGCCCCTGAAACTGTCAAAGACCGGCGCAAGGATAAGCTCGTCGATCATATCCTGTGCATCGCGAAGAGAACACGGTACCAGTCGGCATGCGGTATCCTTGTATATTTCCGTGAACAGACCGCCGGCACCGGCCATCACAGCATGCCCCATGGACGGGTCATTGATCACGCCCACGATAAATTCGGGGCCTGAAAAAGGCAATTGCTCCTCAATGAGCAGAGAATTATCCGGAAACCGTTTGTGCATCTGTTTCAGACATGCTTCCATGCTCCCAGGGTCCACATTGAGCATGACGCCCTGCGCATCGGTTTTGTGAAGGATGCTTCCTGAACAGACCTTGACAGCAAAAAGGGAACCGCTGCCCGGGTCATCCATCATTTCACCGGCATCCAACCGCTTTCCCTCAGGCACGTTGATCCCATATTGGCGGACCAGTCTCTTGGCATCATATTCATCCGGCAGCCGGCCCTGTTCAAAAGGCCGGAGCCACTGAGCCACACGATTATTCACTTTTCCTCCTCAACATCGGCCAGCCGTGCCATCATTGCCGAACGCTCAACCAGGAACCGTGCGGCCCGGACCGTCCTGCCCACAGAGGGAAAGGCAGCCACACCCGCATGGTAGAAGTCTTTGATACGGTTGTCAGTGAACGGGCCGTATTTTGTAAACACAAGGATCGGCTTTTCGCTTGTCCGGCACCGGTCCACGACCTGGTCAATCAGTTCAACCGACACGCCTGGCGGTGAGAAGAAAACAATACAGATCACCATGTCCACGCCAGGATCATCCAGGAGCGCGTCCAGGCTTTTCGAATACATCTCATCGCCGGCAGATGCTGTCAGGTCCACAGGATTGTCACAGGCGGCAAAATCAAAGGTATCTGCCTTGATTCTTGATTTGGTCGACTCGGACAACCGAGCCATCACAAGGGGGGCTCGCTTGCTTTTTTTCTCGATAAAATCCGTGCACATGATCCCATAGCCGCCGGCACTGGTGAGCACGGCAACACGATTCCCCGGTGCACTGCCGATCATGGACAATATCTTGGTGGCATCACAGAATTCTTCATCATCATAGACCCGCTGAATGCCGAATTGCCGGAAGGCGCCTGAGATGACATTGTCAGAACCGGCCAGTTTCCCGGTATGGGAGGTCACTGCAGACACAGCCGTGTGGGTCATGCCGGCTTTGAGCACCACCACGGGTTTCTGCCTGGCAATCTGCCGGGCTGATTTTAAAAACTGGCGGCCGTTTTCGATATTTTCAAGATAAAACCCCAGGCAGTTGGTCTGCTGATCCCGGCTGAAATAATCAAGAAAATCATTTTCATCCAAATCGCATTTATTGCCCAGCCCGATAAAGGCCCGCATACCATAACCTGTATTGGACGCATATCCCAGTGCTTCCGTGCCGATGGACCCGCTCTGGACGATGCAGGCAATGGTCCCGTTTCGGTCGAGCGCTTTATCTGCGTGCTCGACAAATATGGTGTCAATATTTTCATCTGGCAGAAAAATTCCCAGGGAATTCGGCCCCAGGATATTGATGGGATGTTCAGACGCGAGCCGGATCAGTTCTTTTTCAAGTGCCTGGCCAGTTTCCCCGGCTTCTGAAAACCCCCCGGCCACAATAATCGCATTGGGTATCTCCTGCTCGATACAGTGACGGACCGCCTCTACAGATGCTCTGGCTGATATGGTGATCACAGCCAGGTCAATGCCCAGAGGCAGCGATGCAATGTTTTCAAAAACCTTGTGCCCCTGAATCACCGTTTCCTTGGGGTTCACCGGAAAAAGCCGGCGGCCGGAACGCATCAGGCGCCGGAAGACGATGCCGCCCACCTTGGTCTTGGAGTTGGAAGCGCCGATCACGGCAATTTTTGCCGGATTCAGCAGCTGGTTCAGGGATTGTCTGTTTTTCATCATCCTTCCCGGAATTTGAATTGCTCAGTATAATCTGTTATTACCACTGACGCACCACAAGGTCAAAGAAATTGAGTCCAGGCCAAAGACCGCCCTGATATTTGTGTTGTTTGCGTTTTTCACAGGTTTGCCGGTACCGGGCAAAACCTTGACACAAACCATTGTATATTGGCTGTGAATGCTTATGATCCTGATAAAAAGGCAGGAAAACAATGACAGCCGGCTCATATCAACAGCATAAGGATAAGATCATGTGTGAATCCAATGTTTATTTAAAAAAAGAAGACAGTGAAGAACTGATTATGGAAAATGTAGCAGCAGTGACCCCGTCAGGAGAAAACACCCTCATCCTCAAAGGACTTCTTGGGGAGCAGATGGAAGTGACGGCAATGATCGAAGACATCAACCTGATGGGACACCGGATCACACTCAGATCGCTTTCATAAGGAAGGGGTTCTTTTGTTCACATGAACCGATTTTCCGCTTTCCTCCATTTTATTGCAGCTGAAAACCGTCTGGACTGCAGCGGCAGTGTGGAATGGCTCTTTCTGCCTGGTATGCTTTTTGGGAGCTCAGCAAAATGGTGGGGGGATTTTAAAGAACGGAAAACCGCTCATGAGGGCGTGGATATCGTCTATTTCAGAGACACAGCCGGCCGGATGCGTCAGCTTGATACCCAGATGAAAATCCCTTCCATGGCAAAGGGAGTCCTTTGCAATACCTGTGATGATTTCCTTGGCCAGACCCTGGTGATTGAAACCTGCGAAGAATCAGACAGCAGCTGGCGGACGCTCATGGTCTATGCCCACATCAAGGCAGATCCGTCCCTTTCAGCTGGGGATATCATCCAGCCCATGCAGATTCTGGGGCATGTCCATGAAACCGTGAAAAACCCTCAGCTGCCGCCGCATCTTCATTTTTCCTGCTTCAGTGTTCCCCGGGATATTCCTTTTAGGGAACTGAACTGGACGCTGTTCTGCAATGCAAAAAAAATTGTCATGATCCCGCCGTTTTCCATTTAGCTGATAATTTGCATGAAAACCCGGCTGAAAAGGAATAAATCCGTCTGCATGAGATTCTTCTGTGTATACGGATCTGACGGTTTCACTGCAACCCGGCAGGCGGTATTTTTACAGCGGATCAGGGCTAAAAAGAAGAATTGAAAAATAAACCAAAGTGATCTATGATGACCCCGACCGTTAACTGAATATCGAACCCAAAGATGGAGTAAACCCATGACCACAATCAAATACCTTTTGCTGCTGATTCTGACGGTTCTGGTAGCTGCGCTTGCATACATGAATCAAGAATATTTCATGGCCAAAACCGCATTGACGTTTAATGTCAAGGATACGGTTTATACCCTGCCTGAACTGCCGAACCTTGCCTTCTGGGGAATCTGTTTTTTCATTGGGCTGGTATGGTCCGGAATCGGCATCCTTTCCACCCGGTTTGCACTGAAACGGATTATCAGGGAAAAAGACGAAAGGATTCAAACCCTGAGTTCTAAAGCAAGGGCGCTGCAGACAGAACTTGAAGTCTTCATACATGATCCGTATATTAAAAAAGGCCGGCCGGCGGCTGCCCCGGAAAAGACTCAAGAGATGATCCCGGCTGAAGAGCAACCTGATGCGACAGCTGCACCGCAGACAGAGCCGGCACCCACAGTGACCGGCGATGATGCTGAATCTCAAAGCGCTCCCCAGGAGGATAAGACCGAATAGCCCTAAGCCTTCTGCCATGAGCAAATCCAAGAATACGCCCATGATGGAGCAGTACCTGTCCATCAAAAAATCCTATCCTGATGCTGTTTTGTTTTACCGCATGGGAGATTTTTACGAAATGTTCAATGAAGATGCCAGGAAAGCGGCATCCATTCTTGAAATTGCGCTCACCACAAGGAATAAGAACGACAAGGACCCCATCCCCATGTGCGGTGTTCCGTACAGGGCAGCAGACACGTATATTGCCAAACTCATCGAAAACGGCTGCAAGGTCGCTGTCTGTGAACAGATGGAAGATGCATCCGCCACCAAAGGGCTGGTGCGCCGGGAGGTCGTCCGGGTCATCACACCAGGCATGATCCTGAATGAAACGCTTCTGGACAAAACAGCGAACAACTTCCTGCTTGCCCTTTGCCGGTATAAACAAAATGCAGGGCTTGCCTTTCTTGATATATCCACAGGCACATTTAAAACCACTCAGGTGGCCTGCCAGGAATCGCGATTCCCGGTCCGGCTGATTGATGAAGCCCTGAAAACGGATCCCAAAGAAGTGCTGCTGCCGGCGGCATTCCAAACCGACCCCGCCTACAAATCCCTGCGCCAGGCCTTTTCAGACCGGCAGGTTACCTATCTTGAGAAAGAGATGTTTGCCTATGATCCGGCAAAGGAACGGCTGCAGAACCAGTTTAAAACCAGAAGCCTTGAAGGGTTTGGTGCAGAACGATTAAACGCGTCTGTCTGTACAGCCGGCGCCATCCTTTCCTACGTGGAAGAGACCCAGATGCGGGGCATGGACCACATTTTCCAGATCACACCGTATGACCTGGATCACCATCTGATCATCGACGACCGGTCGTGCAAAAACCTGGAAATCCTGAAAAATATCCAGACCCAGGACAAGAAAGGTACCCTCATTCATGTCCTTGACCGGACAATCACTGCCATGGGTGCCAGACTGATTAAAAACTGGGTCAGGTACCCCCTCATTGATCCGGAAAAAATCAATCTCAGGCTCGATTGTGTGGAAGAGTTTATCAAAGCCGCCCATATCCGCCAGATGATTATCACCCACCTGGGTTCTGTTTATGATCTGGAACGGCTGGGCAGTAAAATTTCAATGGGCCAGGGCAATGCCAAAGACCTGATCTCTTTAAAACAGTCACTCTCCGTGCTTCCCCGCCTGTTCAAAGACCTTGACCTGTTCGAAAGCCCTCTTTTGAAAGGTCAGATGCTTGAAAACCAGGAAATTGTGCTGGCCGAACTGCTTGATCTGTGCACCCTGATCAGTGACGCCATCAGGGAAGACGCCTCACACCTTCTAAATGAAGGCGGTTTGATCAATGACGGTTACAGCCCGGAACTTGATGAGCTGCTGCTGATCGCAAGGGACGGGAAAGCCTGGATTGCCCGGGCTGAAGCCAAAGAACGGGAAAAGACCGGGCTCTCATCGCTGAAAATAAAATATAACAAGGTCTTCGGATATTTTATAGAAATCTCAAAAGCCCAGGCTGAGTCCGCACCAGACCATTATATTCGAAAACAGACCCTGGTCAATGCAGAACGGTTTATCACCGATGAGATGAAAACGGTTGAGTCCACCATTCTTAATGCCCAGGACAAGAGAAATACCCTGGAATACAAGCTCTTCTGCGGTGTACGGGACCAGGTGATTGAAAAGGCAGCCACCATTCTGCAGATGGCGGCTTTCATTGCCCGGGTGGATGTACTCCAGGGCCTTGCCCAGTCCGCTTCGGAAAACAACTATACCCGCCCTTTGATTCAGACAGCCCCGGTGATTTCCATCCAGGACGGCCGGCATCCGGTTGTTGAAAAACTGATCACCGGAGAGCGTTACGTCCCCAACACCATCGAGCTCGACCATACCGAAAACCAGATCCTGCTGATCACCGGCCCCAACATGGCCGGCAAATCCACTGTTCTGCGCCAGGTGGCGCTGACCGTACTCATGGCCCAGATGGGTTCTTTTGTCCCGGCCCGAAAAGCATCTCTGCGTATCGT
>CAZLNA010000093.1:0-7466 GCA_964560485.1 uncultured Desulfobacula sp.
ATACTGCTGCTCTGTCTGAAGGCATCGGTCATCTCAACAGGACGGGAGAGGACGGGACAATGAGTGATATTCAAAAACCTGCAAGCAGCGCGCCTTCAGCCAGTTCTTATCAGGCGGTTCTTGAAAAAATCTGCTCAGATATATACGGAACCGCCCAACTGACCTATTTTGTTCTTGACCGTTCCGGCAGGATTGAAAAATGGGGAGGCCGTCTGAGTGCGCTTGGCATTGCACCGGCCGGAATCAGCAGACCAATCACAGATCTCCTGCCTTTTATGACAGGTATTCTGCCCCTGAAAGGCAGTTCGATTGAATTTACCGGTGTTGCCATGAAAGACGGCGCCCGTCTCGATGCGATCCTTTTTTCCATGAAAGCACAGTACGGCCTGATCCTCTGGGATTCGGGCCAGCCCCCCGGCAGCCTTGACATGCTTCGAAACCGGCCCGATCTTTGCGGACAGGACGAGCAGCAGTTTTTACAGGATTTCTGCCTTGCGCTCGATATTGCCGTGCTCGAGATGGACCCAAAGGGGCATTTTGTTCTCATCGGCACCCCGCCGGCATGGGTCAGCCAGTTGCCTCAAACAGACAAAACTATTTCCGGCCAGCCATGTGAAGATGATTTGTTTTCTTTCCTAGGCCGGTTTATCCAGCAGGCCAGAGTAAGATGGCAGAAAAACCCTGACGCGTGTTTTACATCGAATCTGCAGTTAGAAACTCGAGAGCGCGGCAGCCAGCTTTCTTTTCAGGCCACAGGGATTACCGTTCAGGACAAAAAACTGCTGGTCATTTCAAACAGTATTCTCTTAAAAGATGAAACGCATTGGCGGGATCAGAAATACGAAAGCGCCGGCCGGCATAAAGGCCCGATAAAGCTCACGGCAGCTGTCCATGAGACAGTCTGCATAGTCAAAAACTGGCTCCCGGCTGACATTGGCATCCATGTCAGCCTGTCCAGCCACGCCCATGTCATGGCGACCCCTGCCCAGATCCACCAGTTGGCCATGAATCTTTGCATCAATGCCGCTCAGGCCATGGCAGAAAGCGGAGGGGATCTTTGTGTTTCTGTGGAAGATACCCTGATGACAGCCCGGGACCTGCCTGGATTCCCTGAACTCGGGCAGGGCCCTCATGCCGTATTAACCGTTGAAGATACAGGCTGCGGTATCCCTGAAGAACAGGTGGATCAGATTTTTGACCCCTTTTATTCAACCCGTGACAATCATGAAGGCAGCGGCCTTGGGCTCGCTGTTGTCAGAAGTATTGTCTCAAGCTGCAACGGCTGCCTCCGGGTAAACAGCGAAAGCGGCAGAGGCACCCTTTTCAGGGTCTATCTCCCGCTGGCCCTTCCTCACCCGGATTAAGATTATATCAGCCTCTATGCAAAGGAGCGGTTAAAAAGATCTTCAATCGCCTTTTTGCCTTTATCTGACAGGTTACGGGTACCTGTGCCGCAGAAGGTTTTGTGACTGATGGTCGGCTCTTCCTTGACCCATTCATTGCTTTTCCATGCCCACCATGCATTGGTGTTCTGATCAAACACGCTGATCGGCCGGTTGAAAAATTTTGCCAGTTCAACCCCCCAGCCGGTCCCGCCCTTCACGGTTTTGTCCGGCTGAATCCATCCCACGGCAAAAACCTGGTATCCATTGTTTACCATGTGGAATATCAACTGGAAAATTTTTCTGATCTTATCTGCCTGGGCATATCGCCGACCCATCCTGGCGGACACGATCTCCATACTGATATTGCCTTTTTTCAACTCCTCGTCCGTCAACTGCGTGATATTTTTTTCCCGGCTGCATTTATGGCCTTCAAATGAAAAATTGATTTCTTTAATGCCATGTTTCTCTGCACACTGTCCAAAGGTTTCCTCCGCGCCTTTCAGGCCGCCGGAATAAAGTGAACACTCTTGCTTATTCAGCGTCATACGCCACTCCTTTAATTTTGTATCAGACTCTTTCTGATAGCGGTCTCGATCAATGCGCTGATAATGACACAACTGTGGTACAAGCGCAAAAAACTGATGTTTAAAGAGTCTAACAGCAATTTGTTAAAATATTATTTTTTTAACTGCTTTTTTTGATTTCTTTTTGATTCCTACAACCGAATCAGATCTCCCGGACGGTCCGGCCTGGCAACATGAAGGGCGATGCCGGACGCATTAAGGCACTGGGCGACTTCGTTGATTGCTTTTCGGGGACAATTGTTTTCTTCACTTAAATGCGCCAGAATAACATGCTTGAGCCGGTCGGTTTTCAGTTCAGACACCAGGTTTCCGGCATCCAGATTCGACAGGTGGCCGGTCCGGCCCTTAATCCGCTGTTTGAGATGCCACGGATAAGAACCGTTCATCAGCATTTCAAGATCATGATTGGATTCCAGGTAAAGCAGGCTGCATTCCTTGAGGTGGGTTTTCACCAGATTGGTCGCAATCCCCAGGTCAGTTGCCACACCGATTTTCTGACCTTCATAGCCCAGGGTCAATCCCACCGGATCTGCTGCATCATGGGAAATAGAAAACGGTGTCACATGAACCGGACCGATATCAAAGGCCCGGCCGCAGTCAAAATGATGCAACTCGAAAAGTTTGCCCAGGTCCGGTCCGGCGCTGTAGGTCTTCTCAGATATATAAACCGGCAGATTGAAACGCCGGCTCAATACCCCGGCACCTTTCACATGGTCCGAATGCTCATGTGTGATAACAATGGCGCGCAGGCATGACGGATCAATCTGTACGGCTGACAGCCGGCGTTCAATCTCTACACCGGAAAGCCCTGCATCGATCAGCAGCCCCTCCTGGTTAAACCCTATAAAAAGAGAGTTTCCCTTACTGCCGCTGGCAAGGGGGCATACTTCAATCTGCCTGTTTGGCATCTTCTTTTGCTGCTTTATAACTCAGCTTGATCTTTCCATCCCGTGTAATATCAAGCACCTTGACCGGGATGACTTCTCCTTCTTTCACAACGTCAGTGACTTTTTTTACACGATAATCGGCAAGCTCAGAAATATGAACCAGTCCGTCAGTCCCCTGTTTGATATTGACAAAGGCACCAAAATCGGTGATTTTCACGACTTCGCCGTTGTAGATGGCCCCGATCTCAGGATCGAGCGCGATATCAGAGACCATTTTTACAGCTGCCTGGGCATCGTCTTCATTCTCTGCTGCAATCTTGACAAGGCCTGAATCATCCACTTCAATCACTGTATTGGTTTCAGCCTGGAGTGCGCGGATCACTTTACCGCCAGGGCCGATGATATCACGGATCTTATCGGATTTGATCTGGATACTGACAATTTTGGGTGCGTGAGGTGAGACATCTTCTCTTGATTTCTCAATGGTTTCAAGCATTTTGTCCAGAATATGGATCCGGCCGCCATTTGCCTGGGCCAGTGCTTTTTCCATGATTTCCTTGGACAATTCTTTGATCTTGATATCCATCTGAAGGGCAGTGATACCTTCCCGGGTGCCGGCCACCTTGAAATCCATGTCACCGAAATGATCTTCATCCCCCAGAATATCGGAGAGAATGGCCACCTTGTTATCATCCTTGACCAGCCCCATGGCAATACCTGATACCGGGGCCTTGATCGGCACACCACCGTCCATCAGGGCAAGGATGCCGGAACAGACCGTTCCCATGGACGAACTGCCGTTTGATTCCATGACTTCCCCAACCAGACGGATGGTATATTCAAAATCCTCTGAGTTGGGAAGAATTCTCTGGATTGCGCGTGTGGCCAGATTTCCATGGCCGATATCCCGCCGGCTGGGCCCGCCTGGACGGCGGCATTCGCCAACAGAGAAGGGCGGGAAATTGTAATGGAGCATAAAGGGCCTGGACTCGTTCCCCATCAGTGTTTCCACACGCTGCTCATCCATGCCCGACCCGAGAGTCAGAACACCGAGCACCTGGGTCTCGCCACGGGTAAACAAAGCAGAACCGTGAGGCCTGGGAAGGTTCCCGACTTCACAGGTGATCTGCCGGATTTCATCAAAAGCCCGGCCGTCGATACGCTTATCTTCTTCAAGAACAATCTTCCGGCTGACTTTTTTCACGCATTTCCCAAATGCATCCTTAATCTGACGGGTGCTGTCCGGATATTGTTCTATAAAATGGGCGACCACCTCTTCTTTGAGTTGGCTTAACGCATTCTGGCGTTCAATTTTAGTTTTAATCTGAACTTTTTCATGGATCTGATCTTTGCTGAATGCCACGACTTTTTCAACCAATGCCTCATCTTTGGCCGGCGGAACAAAGACCTTCTTTTCTTTTCCAAGTGCATCTTTGAGCTGAACCTGAAGATCAATGAGCGGCTGCATGGCTTCATGACCAAAGAAAATGGCATCAAGCATATCTTTTTCCGAAACGATATCAGCACCGCCCTCCACCATGACAACACCGGTTTTTGAACCGGCCACAACAAGTTCAATATCAGATTTTTCAATCTGTTCGATGGTGGGATTGGCAATAAACTGGCCGTCAATGCGACCCACTTTTATTCCGGCGATGGGACCGGCAAAAGGGATATCTGAGATTTCCAGGGCAGCAGATGCCCCGACCATGGCGAGGACATCGGGCTCATGCACCTTGTCCATGGACATGACAGTGGCAATGACCTGGGTTTCAAAATTAAACTCATCTTCAAACAACGGACGAATCGGCCGGTCAATCAACCGGGCGGTCAGGGTTTCTTTTTCTGACGGCCGTCCGATTTCACGCCTGAAATAATTTCCCGGGATACGCCCGGCTGAATAAATTTTTTCCTGGTATTCCACCGAAAGCGGCAGAAAGCTGATTTCTTCCTTAGGTTCCTTTGAAGCCACCGCTGTTACCAGGACGATGGTTTCTCCGTACTGGACGATGACCGACCCAGATGCCTGTTTTGCGATTTTTCCTGAACTGATGGAGAATTCAATGCCGTTGAGTTGTGTTGAAAAACGTTTTTCCATAATGTCTCCTGTGATCAGAACGGCAGGGAAATCAGGGATTTTTTAAATAATAAACCCGCATATCTATCATCAAACAGGGACAAACCCGTCAAGTTTGATGACACAGATGCGAACTTATTTAAAAAAAACCAGTGAAACCGCCGTCTGAAAATTAATAATGATGATATAAAAAAAAAGCCGGTTTTTGACCTTGATAATGTCAAAAACCGGCTGCAAGACATGTCTATCGTCTCAATCCCAGTCTTTCAATAAGTGACCGATATCGATTTACATCCTTATTTTTAAGGTAATCCAAAAGGCTTCTGCGCCTGCCGACCAGAATCAGTAGACCACGACGGGAGTGGTGATCTTTCTTATGCGTTTTTAAATGCTCTGTAAGATAGCTGATGCGGTGGGTCAAAATTGCCACCTGGACTTCGGGTGAGCCGGTATCTGACTCGTGGAGCTTGAACTGTTCGATCATCTCCTCTTTGTTTTCTGCCAGTAAAACCACGATAAACTCCTTTATTTGGAATAAATAAAAACGGTATGAAAAAGTCATCTGCTTTTTTTCGCTTTTCCATCCGATATTCCATTCAGAGAAGAAAGGCACAGGCAGATATCATACCCTGCACAATTGTATAACCGGTATTAAATATCAGTTATTCGCTAAAAACGCAAGAATAATTATAGGTTCGGTCATCTTCAGACCGGGTAACCACCGCCAGGAGCCGCCCCGCAGAATCCGATACCCTGTAAAAATCCTTGTCAATCTTGTCCGCATTGGTGTCAGCTGCCTGCCCGCGCTTCATACCCGGCCCCAGATCCGCTGTATACAGCGTCTGCCCGTGCTGTATTTTCGCCGCGGTCCGGGTATCGGCCACGATTTCAGGCAAGAATGAAAGGCAATCGGACATGGGGTGAATGTTTTGTTCGGCTGCATCCGGTGACAGGGTCTCAAGCTCGGCCAGTTCAACAGCCTGATCAAGACTAAAAAGGCCTGACCGCGTTCTGCAAAGTTCTGCAAGGTGAGCGCCGCAGCCCAGTTTTTCACCCAGATCATACGCAATGGAACGTACATAGGTGCCTGAAGAGCAACTCAACTGGATGTCCAGGTATGGCAGCGCTATTTCGCACAGGTGAATGCGGTAGATTTCAATTGGTCTGGGTGGTTTTTCCACCTGCTTGCCCTGCCTGGCCAGTTTGTAAAGCGGTGTCCCCTTATGTTTAAGGGCTGAATAGCATGGCGGTACCTGAAGCTGCCTGCCTTTGAATGACGCCAGAACCGCAGTAATCCGGTCTGGCGAAAGCCTGGCAACATCCTCCTGGGAAACCCTGCGGACGATTTCCCCGGTCCGGTCATAGGTGTCTGTGACACTGCCCAGATGGATCTTTGCCCTGTAATCTTTATCAGAGCCAAGAAAAAACCGTGAAATCCGTGTTCCCTGATTGACTGCACAAAGCAGCAGCCCAGTGGCGAACGGGTCCAGTGTTCCTGTGTGGCCGACCTTTTTTGCGTTTAGAATTTTTTTGACCTGTGCCACGACGCGGGCCGACGAAATTCCTTCCGGCTTATTCACTGCCAGAATACCGTTTTTCATCACCATTTATTCTTGAGAATCAGCCTTGCCACTGCTGCCGGATGCAGATCGGATCAATTCGTCCATCCTGGCGGCCCGGTCAAAGGAATCGTCATGAAGGAATTTTAAATCCGGCATATATTTCAATCCAAGCCTTGGGGCGATTGCTTTTTTGATGAATCCCTTGGACTTTTTGAATCCATCCATGACCTCCCGGATCCGCTTCTTGTCACCAAAAACCGTGATATAGACCATGGCCACGCGAAGGTCCGGCGTGAGCCTGACAGCGCTCACTGTGGCCATTTCGATTCTCGGGTCCTGCATTTTTTTATTCAGCAGCTCTGTGATGGCCTGCTGAATCTTCACATTGATGCGCTCAGCTCTTGAATAGGGTTTCATTATTCAGCCTGATATTTTCTTTCTTCGACTTCATAGCACTCTATGGCATCCCCGATTTTGATATCATTGTATTTTTCAAGTCCGATACCGCATTCATACCCCTGCTCCACTTCTTTGACATCATCTTTGAAGCGCCTCAGGGAAGACAGTTCTGTGTCGCATTTGATCACACCGTCTCGAAGCAGCCGGACTTTCTTTCCGCGGACCACTTTGCCCTCAACTATCCGGCAGCCGGCAATCGTACCGATTTTCGGGACCACAAATGTTTCTGTGACATCAGCGCGGCCGACAATTATTTCATGGAAGGTTGACGGCATCATGCCATCCAGGGCTGCCTTGATATCATTGATCACGTCATAGATAATATCATAGAACCGCATATCAACATTTTCATCTTTGGCCAGTCTTCTTATCTGCGGTGTCGGCCGGACATTAAATCCGATGATAATGGCATCGGAAACCCCGGCAAGGGCCACATCTGACTCATTAATGGTTCCTGTGCCGGAGTGGACGATCTTGATGTCCACTTCTTCCTTGGCAAGATCCTTGAGCGA
>CAZLNA010000094.1:0-7436 GCA_964560485.1 uncultured Desulfobacula sp.
CATTACCGGGCACGGGTACACGCTTTGATTTTTTTTTTGTTTTGGGGTAGTCTGCCTTGGGTGGGGCGTGCGCTCTTCAAGGCGTTTTTGATCGGCACCCCCCTGCTGTATGGTGAAGATGCCTTAAAAAAAGCTGAGAACAAAGGACAGCCCAATGGCCGCAGCTCTTGACGAAGCCCAATTGAAACAGCGCATTAAAGCGCTTGAAAAAGCGCTTTCAGACGTAAAAAAAGCAGAGAAAAAAAAAGCCGCACACCTTGCCCGGCTTGAGCATCTCGAGAAAATCAACCGCATCATCCAGAAAGGCACGGATGCCGAACAGATCCTGGATCAGGTTTTTTCCAGGGTGCTTGATATCTTTGATTGCGACCGGGTCTGGCTGCTCTTCCCCTGCGATCCTGAGTCTGAGTCCTGGCATGTTCCTATTGAAAAAACCCGGCCTGAATATCCAGGTGCCTTCCAGAGGGGCAAAGAGTTTTCCATGACCCCGGATGCGGCAAAAACCATGGCAGAACTGCTCGATAAACAGGAGCCGGTTTTCGGGACCCTGTCACCGGGCCAAACCGAATATGATGCTCAGGACCAGTTCCACATCAGGGCATACCTGCTCACTGCAGTCTACCCGAAAGTGGGCAAGCCCTGGGAGTTCGGACTTCACCAGTGTGACCATCCCCGCGAGTGGACAAAAGAGGAAATTTCGCTCTTTAAAGAGATCAGCATAAGGATCGAAGATGCCTTAAGCATGCTCCTGCTTTTGACTGAACTGCGGGACCGGGAGTCTTTTTTAAAAATTCTGCTCGACCGGATTCCCATCCCGGTTTACTACAAGGACACAAACGGCTGCTATCTCGGCTTTAACAAGGCATTCCAGCGCTTTTACGGAAAAACACAGGAAGAAATGATCGGTA
This sequence comes from uncultured Desulfobacula sp., assembly GCA_964560485.1. Lineage (GTDB taxonomy): Bacteria > Desulfobacterota > Desulfobacteria > Desulfobacterales > Desulfobacteraceae > Desulfobacula. The sequence goes on from CAZLNA010000094.1 coordinate 909, forward strand.
AAACCGTGCTGGAAGTGACTGACCAGGCAGGTGCGGCAGAATATCATGCCAGCGACCTGGCTCTCTTTAAAACCGGAGGGCACCAGGAAATGGAAACCCGGGTTGAGAATACCAGCGGGGATGTCCGGGATGTCATCTTAAACAAAACCGTTTATCACAACCGCCAGGGCGAAGTCAGCGGTATGATCGGTGCAATTCTTGATATTACCGAGCGAAAGCAGTCTGAAAAAGAGCGCCAGGACCTTCAGAACCAGTTGATGCAGAAACAGAAAATGGAATCCCTGGGGAATCTTGCCGGCGGTATTGCGCATGATTTTAACAATATCCTCTCTCCCATCATCGGGATGTCCGAGCTCCTGCTTGAAGACCTTGCACCGGAGAGTCAGCCGCATGAAAACGCGCGTGAGATTTTTAAAGCCGGCAGGCGCGGCAGTGACCTGGTCAAACAGATCCTGGCGTTCAGTCATCAATCTGAACTTCAACTGGGACCGGTCAGGATACAGCAGGTGCTCAATGAGGTTGTCTCCCTGATCCGGGCGATCATGCCGTCTTATATTGAGGTCGACCTCGACATCCAGCAGAACTGCCGGCCGGTCATGGCCGATTCGACCCAGATTCACCAGGTGGCCATGAATATTATCACCAATGCCTACCATGCGCTGGATGACAAAGGCGGGACCATACAGATCCGTTTAAAGGAAACCAGAGCAACCGAGGATCTTTTGTCTGTCCTGCCGCCTGAAACCGAGTGGTGCGTGGCACTGACCATATCAGACACCGGGCAGGGCATGCCCAAAGAAGTGATCAGCCGGATATTTGATCCCTATTTTACCACCAAGCCCCAGGGCAAGGGCACCGGGCTCGGGCTCTCAGTGGTTTACGGCATCATCAGGAAGCTTGGCGGGGATATCCGGGTCAGCAGCGAACCGGGCAAAGGGACAACCATGAGAATATTGCTGCCGCTCATGCCGGATCTGGCCCGGACGGATGATGAAACCATTCCTACCGTATCCAGGATTGCAGGCAGGGCTCATATTCTGTTTGTTGATGATGAACAGGCGATTATCAAGCTGAACAAACAGATGCTTGAGCGGACAGGCTACAAGGTGACCGCCTGCCATGACGGGGTCCAGGCGCTTGAACTGTTCAAAAAGGATCCACATGGAATTGATATTGTGATCAGCGATATGGCCATGCCGCACATGAGCGGCAGTGAACTGGTCAGTGAACTCAGGGCGGTGAGGCCCGATATCCCGGTCATTATCTGCACCGGGTTCAGCAACCGGATGAACAAAAAAAAGGCAGCCGAATCCAATATCAACGGTTTTTTAATCAAGCCGGCCACCCGGTCTGAACTGATCAAAAAGATCGAAGCGGTTCTTGAAAGCGCAACACATCCAGATGCTTGACAGCGCCTATATAAGATCGGATAAAAATTCTCCCAGCGCTTTATGAACCACCAGGTCTGCGTCTGTATCAAACGGGGTCTCAGACAGGGTGATGATCACCAGCCTGGCCCCGGCCTGGCGGGCGAGCAGGGGAAAAGAGGCTGCGGGCTGGACTTCCAGGGTGGAGCCGGCCGCAATCATCAGGTCACACTGCCGCGCCAGTTTTTCTGCCTGTGCCAGAGCGGCAGGATCGAGGTTCTGGCCAAACGAAATCGTATTGGGCTTTAAAAGGCCGCTGCATTTTTCGCATCTCGGACTGCCCTTGCTAAGATCGATGTTCTCCATAAAATGATCTGCTTTAAAAACTGTCCGGCAGGACATGCAGATGATGTCAAGGGCAGTGCCGTGCAGGTTCACGATATTTTCTGCTGGAATGCCGCTTTTTTCATGCAGGCCGTCAATGTTCTGGGTGATCAGACCGGTCAGCAGCCCCTTTTGGTACAGGTCTGCGAAAAAAAGATGGGCCGGACCCGGTGTTGCCCGGCTGATGGATGCCCACATGGCCTGCTTTCGCTCCCAGTAAAGCAGCCGTTTCTTTTTGTCAGTCATGAATTCGTCGAGATAAACCGGTTTGAATTTTTCCCATATCCCCCCCTGGGAGCGATAATCGGAAATACCCGATTCCGTGCTGACCCCGGCGCCGGTAAACCCGACGACCCGGCCGCTGTCGGCCAGCATCTGCCTGAAGATTTCTTTTTGCGTCACGCTCTTATCCTTTATTTGAATCCATCCGTGCCAGTGCGTTCGATATGAGACTAAAATTAACGGTCCAATTCGAAAAGATCAATAAAAATCAGGGGATGGGTTTGGTACCGGATGGCAATAAGCCTGCGCCTGTGCGGATGGCGGTCAAAACAGGAAGATGCAAAACTCTTGTTCAATGAGCGCAAAAACACTTTTCACTACGCTTAAACAATGTTATGGTGCCCCTGGATGACCGGGACGGTATCGTTCGGTTTTGCCTGGTTGCGAAAAACATGTTGTTTAAACGTTGAAGCGCTTGAGAGATCATCAATGCACAAATCATTATTTCAAAGCAGGCGTGCAGCACGGGACCTTTATCTCCTTGTGGCCCTATCTGTTCTGGTGTTTATCATGGCAGGCCGCTTCGATATTTTAGAATCGATAATTGCTTTTTTTCACCGGTATGAAGAATATGAACTGGATGAAATCCTGACCGTCTTCGTGTTTCTATCTTTCGGCTCAGCCGTGTTTGCTTTTCGACGGTGGGGCGAGCATCATCTGGCGAATAAAAATCTGGAACGCAGCAATAGAGACCTGATTCATGCCATGGCCGAAATCAAACACCTGAAGTCCATTCTGCCGATATGCGCCTCATGCAAGGCGATCAGAGATGAAAACGGGGAATGGCACACCCTTGAAACCTATATTGAAAACAATACAGGAACTATTTTCACCCACAGCATCTGTGACAATTGCACGGATAAACTCTACCCCGGCCTCTTTGTAACGCCGGATCAGCTAAAAAAAGAATAAAAACATTAGTGCAAGCTGGCCTGCCGCAGCTTTTTTGTTAAGGATGTGCCGAGTTTACAAGGTTCAAGATTTTCTGCTATACTCTTTTTTTATATGCGATCCATTTTTGCGCGATCTGACCTGAGACAGATAGGGGATGCTATGCGGATTCAAGAGATGTCCATCCGTTATCAGCTTGTTCTGATGAATATAGTGGTTGTTTTGCTGGTCCTGGTGATTAGCGGCATAACCACCAACGTCCTTGTGAAAAAAACCGTTGAAAAACGTATCATCAACGATCTGGATACCTCCACCCATGCCATTCAGAAAATGGTGGACACGGCCCTGGGGTTTTCCATCCAGCATCATCTGCGGGGAATCGGCCAGAAAAATATTGATATCCTTTATGCTCTTAACCAGGATGTGCTGACCGGCAGGCTCTCCATGGCTGATGCCCGTGCCCTGGGCGAAAAGATTCTTTTGAGCCAGCGGATCGGCAAAACAGGGTATATCTACGCCCTGACCGGCAGGGGGGTGCTCGATGTGCATCCGAGCCCGGGATTAAAGGGAAGTGATATCTCCGACCGATGGCTGTTTAAAAAACAGGTCATCATGAAACAGGGATTTGTGGAATACCAGTGGAAAAACCCTGAGGAAACAGAAGAAAGAGCTAAAATCCTCTACATGGAATATTTTGAACCCTGGGACTGGATCGTATCCGTATCCAGTTACAGGGAAGAATTTTTTACACTTCTTGATATCAGTGATATCCGGCAGGATATCCTGTCGCTGGAACTGCCCCATTCAGGCTCTGCCTTTATTCTCGATACAGACGGCCGTTTCCTGGTCCATTCTAAATATGACGGAGATCTGACCCAGGTGCCGGACGCGAGCCGGTGGAAAATGCTTTTCTCGCGGATGGCAGAGGAAAAAAACGGGTCTACCCGGATCCTCTGGAGAGATGATTTAAATTACCCGGCCCGTGAGAAACACTTCTTTTATCACTATGTGGATGATCTGGGCTGGTATATTGTTTCCAGCGCCTATTCAGGCGATATTGTTTCTGAGCTGAAAGAAATCCATCAGATTATCCTTCTGACGGCCGGTATTGTGCTGCTGGTGGTTATCCCGGTCAGCCTTTTTATCGGGAACTCTCTTTCAAAGCCGTTGAGAAAATTGTCCGAGCTGATGAAAAAAACAGGTGCCGGTATCTTTAACATACGGGCCGATGTCCGCGGCAGCGGGGAAATCCGGTCTCTTTCCAGGCATTTTAATGGTTATATGGACCGCCTGGCCAATGCGCACAACGATTTGAGCCGGGAAATGAGCGAACGCATCCGGACAGCCGAGCAGCTAAAGATATTTAAAAAAGTCTTTGATAATGCGCTTGAAGGCATCAGCATCACCGATGCAGACGGAACCATCGTGACGGTCAATCAGGCGTTTTCAGAGATTACCGGCTACAGCCGAGAGGAAGCAGTGGGCGAGAACCCGAGAATCCTGAAATCGAAAAAACATGATGATGCCTTTTATGCCCGGATGTGGCAGCAGCTTATTGAAAAAGGAAACTGGGCCGGTGAAATATGGAACCGGAGAAAAAACGGGGAAGCCTACCCCGAGATCTTGAATATCAGTTCCATTAAAAAACCGGACGGAACCATATCCAATTATGTGGCCGTCTTCCATGATATCTCAGAGATGAAATCCCAGCAGGCTGCTATTGAACATCAGGCCTATCACGATGCCCTGACCGGTCTGCCCAACCGGTATCTTGCGCATGACCGGCTTTCAATGGCACTGAAACGGGCCAGGCGCCAGGAAAGCCAGGTGGCTGTCATCTTCATTGACATGGACAATTTTAAATATTTCAATGACAGCATCGGTCACACCAGCGGTGATATTCTGCTCCAGAGCCTGGGCGGGCGGCTTCGAAAGATTGTCAGGGAACAGGATACTGTGGCCCGGCTCGGCGGCGATGAATTTTTAATCATTGTCGTGGATGTGGGCGCCCAGCAGCAGGTGCTGGAAATGGTCAACCGGCTTTTTGAATGCCTTAAAGAACCCTTCAATATTGATGGTCATGAAATATTGGTTTCTCTCAGCCTGGGCATTGCCCTGTACCCGGACGACGGCCGCGATGCCGATGTTCTCATTAAAAACGCAGACATGGCCATGTACCAGTCAAAGGCTGCCGGGAAAAACACTTACAATATGTTCACCCCGGAACTCAATCAGATGGCCCGTTTCAAGATGGAGCTGATCAAGGAGTTCCGTGCCGGCCTCAAAGCGAGGGAATTTACGGTTTATTACCAGCCCAAGGTCAGTCCGTCCACCCATGCGGTCAAAGGGGTGGAGGCACTGGTCCGCTGGCAGAAAACCGACGGCACGCTTGTCAGTCCGGCAGATTTTATCCCCATGGCAGAGGAGACAGGCCTGATCATCGACCTGGGCAGATACGTCCTTGAGGAATCGTGCCGGGCAGTCAGGGTGCTTCAAAAAGCAGGGGCAGACCTGACCATGGCTGTCAATCTCTCCCCGCTTGAATTCAAGCAGCCGGATATTGTCAGCCATATCGAATTTGCGCTGGACCAATACGGGATCAGCCCGGCGAGCCTGGAGGTTGAAATTACTGAAACCACCATGATGACAGATCTTGAGCAGACTGTTGAAAAACTTACCATCCTGAAAGACAAAGGTGTTTCAGTAGCGATTGACGATTTCGGGACCGGGTATTCATCCCTTTACTATTTGAAAAAACTGCCTATCTCCACCCTGAAAATCGACCGTTCCTTTATCAATGATATCGCAGACGATCCCGGCGACGCCCAGATCGTGGAAACCATAGTTCTGATGGCCAGGAACCTGGGAATCAGCGTGGTGGCAGAAGGGGTTGAAACCCAGACTCAGCTTGATCTGCTCAATGCCTATGACTGCGAGCTGGTGCAGGGGTATTTTTACGCAAAACCCATGCCGCTGGAAGCACTTCTCGATTATCTAAGCACCGGCTGATCCTGGCCGTTGTTTTTAAGGCAAAACGGTTTAACCAAACCCTAACTTGCTTTCTTTCCGTGATATCATTACTAAAAGGCGTTGGTTCTTTTATGGTTTATAAAACAGAGAGGTTCAAGGGGATCTGGCATGGACGAATTTCCCGCAGAGAGCAGGACGTTTTCAAATATTCATTTTCATCATGCAATTCTTGTGTTGTGTCTGATTCTTATCTGCTCTTCCGGGATCTGCGAGGCGTCAGCCCCGGCCGATTCTGCGGGCGAAGCAGTGCAGGTGCCGGGGGAAGCAGCGTGCGACTGCACTGCCTGGGGAGACAAGCTCTATAAACGGTTGAAACAGGGCGAAAGCGTCAACGTGTTTTACAGTGAGTTAAAGAACGGGCCTGCCAGCAGGACGGATGTGCTTCATATTGCCAACCTCTTTGATGCAGACCTGCTGGCGCCCGGCAAGTTAAAGTCTCCTGGCGGGGCGCCGGATAAAAATGTGTCAAGGACCCGGTCGGGCTCGTTTTTTGTTGACCATTATGTCCGTATGATAGACGGTGAGAAAAAAGCATTTCAGGTGGTCATCATCCAGTTTTCATCCGATCTGGGCG
>CAZLNA010000095.1:0-7427 GCA_964560485.1 uncultured Desulfobacula sp.
GGCGCAGCCTATGCAGCCGGCCTTGCAGCAGGTGTCTGGCGCACAACAGAGGAACTGAAACAAAACTGGCAGGCAGACAAAACCTGGACACCGGCCATGCCTTCTGACCAGAGGGACGCCATATACAAAAAATGGCGCAATGCAGTTGAAAAAAGCCTGAACTGGCTTTAACAATTGAATTATTTAATTCTTGGGGTATAATATTCATTACAGACTCAACGATTCTGCGCTGCTCACGATGATCTCCACCATTGAGCGCTTTCCGGCCTGAACTGCTGCTCTGAAAAGAAGATACCGCCATTGTACCGGCCAGACCGGTCTGGCACTTTTTTCGCTGCGCCCAATAAACAAGAAGGAATGATTGTGAAAAACTCATTTTATCAGCCCCTGGATATCCGGCTCAAGCAGAATGCACCCGATTTTGCATCCTGACGAAATATAAGGACCATCCATGCGTCACGCCCAGCTTTCTCATGACCTTTTTATGATGCACCTGAATCTCTCCGGGGCAACAGGAGAAGAGCATCTAAAAAATCTCTATATTGAGTCGGTCAATGCCATGAGCCCGCATTTCAGACTGTCATTTGTGCCGGACCGGGCTGCAGCCCGTGGAGAAACCATTGATGTGGCCACGGCAAAAAATCACTTCGGCCTGATTGATTTTGACTCAGATCCTGAAAAGACGGACGAGACTGTCCTGGCACTGGTTCGCAATTCAGTCAAAATGCTGGCCTTATTCATTGAAAAGCAGCGGCAGGATATGATCCTTTCCAACGAAAAAATGCTCCTTGAAGAAGCTGTGGCAGACAAGACCCGGGAACTGGAGCAGAGCCGCCTCTTCAGCCAGCGCATTCTGGAAACCACGCCGGACATGATATATATTTATGATCTTGAGTCAAAACAGAATGTCTTTTCCAATAAAGGGGTCATTGATATCCTCGGCTTTACCAAACAGCAGATCAAAGACATGGGAGACCAGATCCTGCCGAAACTGATCCACCCGGACGACATCCCTGCCGTGGCAGAGCACCATCACAAACTGCGCCACAGCCGGCAGGACAACATAAAAGAGCTGTCCTACCGGATCCGCCATGCTGACGGCTCCTGGCAATGGCTTTACAGCCGGGACCTGCCATTTTCAAGGCATCAGGACGGCCGGGTCAGAAGGATCCTCGGGATTGCCAAAAACATTTCAGAAGAAATCCGGGCCCATAAACAGAAACTGATCTATGAAAGCCAGTTGCGGCAGTCACACAAAATGGAGGCCATCGGTACCATGGCAGGCGGCATTGCCCATGATTTCAACAACATCCTGGGAATTATCCTCGGCAACAGCGAGCTTGCCATGGAAGAGGTCCAGGAATGGAGCCCTGCCAGGGAAAGCCTCAAAGAGATCAAGCAGGCCAGTATCAGGGCCAGGGAAATCGTCCGGCAGCTGCTCAGTTTCACAAGGGGAACCAGAAAAAGAAAAGAGGTGGTTGAGGCAGAATCAGTGATCAGCGAAACCCTCCGGCTGCTGAGGGCATCCATCCCGTCCTCGGTGACCTTCAACACCCGGATCGAAAAAAACGCGGGCATGCTCGAAGCGGATGTGACCCAGATTCACCAGATATTGATCAACCTGTGCACCAATGCGGTCCATGCCATGGCCGGAAAAGGGCAGCTCGATATCCATGTCAGCCGGATCACCCGGGAGCAGCCGCTTCCGACTGTCATGGGGCCGCTGGCGCCTGGGGAGTATTTGAAAATATCGATTGCCGATACAGGCACCGGCATTGCTGAAAATATACAGGATAAAATTTTTGATCCCTATTTTACCACAAAAGAAGTGGGAAAAGGCACAGGTATGGGACTGGCTGTTGTTCAGGGGATTGTCAAAAACCATGACGGCGGAATCACCTTGTCCACGGTCCGGGGTGAGGGCACCCTTGTCACGGTTCTGCTTCCCGCCACCCGCGAAAAAGCCAAGGAATCACCCCGCCTGTTCGAAGGCCTTCCCTGCGGCAGCGAAACCATTTTATTTGTAGATGATGAGCCCTCTTTAGGCCTGATGGTCAAACAAACCCTGAGCAAACTCGGCTATCAGGTGGAAACATATACAAACCCTGAACTGGCCTATGACCGATTTGCAGGGAACCCGGACCATTTCAACCTGGTGATTTCGGACATGACCATGCCGGGAATGACCGGCGACCAGCTCGCCCGGAAAATACTTGAGATCGATCGAACCACCCCGATCATGCTCTGCAGCGGATTCAGCAATGTCATGACCCGGGAAAAGGCCCGTGATATCGGTGTGGCCCACTATCTTGAAAAACCCTTTGAAAAAAATGAACTGGCCAGTGCCATCCGAAAAACATTGGACGAAAATTCAGTTCAAAGACGTTTATAAGATCAGGTGATAGCAAAAATGGCAGAACTACGCGTTCTGCCATTTTTGCTATCAATCCGGTGCTGCTGTACGGCACTTCAAACAATAAGCTTATAAAAGCTGATCAGTCCCCCAACTTCTCAAACCATCAATAACCTTTAAAGTTAATTGAATACCTTTTTTGCGTATCGTTTCACTAACCTTTCCGTGACAGCAGTGTCACCTTAACCGGGATGGCACTGCTTCCCGGTATCTGTAAACTAAGACACCCGGAGAAATGATTTTATTTCATAAAAAATCCTGGTATAGCTTGCTTTAAACAAATAAACCCTTATTTTAAATCACAGTTTAACAGTATAGACATAATGAAATTCCAACACCCTGGAGGAGATTAGTATGAAAGTTGCTTTTCCGGTAAAAGATGACAACGGTCTTGAAAGTTTAATTGATGACCATTTCGGAATGGCTGGACATTTTCTGATTGTTGACACCCAGACGCTTTCATTTACGCGTCAGAGCAATCCCAAAGTCGAGGAAGGCGCCAGCAGTTGTAAAACCAGTGTTCTCAAAGAGAGTGAAGAACTTGACGCGGTTGTCACAAAATGCATGGGTGACGGCACCCAGAGAAGCATGAACTCATCCAACATCAAAGTGTTTCAGGCTGAAAAACCAACGGTTAAGGAAAACCTGGAACTGCTGAAAAATGATGGCCTGAAATTGTTTCATATCTTTGATATCTGCCATTCCAAGAAAAACAAAAAAGAAGGCGGCTGCGGTCACCACCATTAATCCCTGTGTTTTCAAAGAAAAGCGATCCAGCCTTTGTGACACCGAAAAATTCAGTTTGTCAGGGCCTCCTGATCAAGGCCCTGCATGACTGTTTTCGTCCGGCTACCAGAAACCCCAGTCCCCGGTAAAATAACAATACAATGCCAGCATCAGGTTGGTGGTGGCATGGGCCACCATGCAGGAGAGCAGATCCTTTCGGACCACCCAGAGTGCTGTCATCAGAAGGCTGTAAGCGATGGCTGCCGGCCATTCCGCCGGCAGGTGGCCCACCGTGAATGCGATGGTGGAGATGGCCACGGCTGCCACAGACCAGGCGCCCGGCGGAACGGTTTTGATATTGTCTTCGTCCAGCGTGCGGAGCAGCGCTTCCTTGGCGCTCATGGTCTTCCGGTTCATATCCCACTGATAGGCTGCGCGCAGAAAATATCCCCGGATGAAATACTCCTCGAACACCGGCACAATCAGGGTGGCGCTGAACATTCTGAGAAAAAACGGAACCGGTTCCCAGGGTTCACCGACAATATCAATGAAAGGTGCCATGAGCAGCAGCCAGACCAGCAGGCCGATCACACCGACGGCAATACCGGCCCAGACGGAATCCATGCGGTCTCTGGGTCCGAACACCGGTACATACCATTTCCATGCCCAGAGCATAAGGCCAGGGACGACCAATATTTTTAACACATAGCCCACTTCTTCATTGAGCCAGCCACCGCCGAACGAGGCAATGAACGAGGCAATGCCGACATAGGCAAAATATGGAACTGCATATGGAATCAGCAGACCGCGATTGACAATATCATGGGCTGCCTTGGATCTTGGTTCATTCATTTGATGTATCCGCTTCTTTATATATCAATTACTGCCTGAACATATCCTTGATACCGCCGATGGAACTGAGCAGGCCGGTCGCCTCATACGGCAGATAAACCACTTTGCTGTCCTGACCGGTCACCATTTTTTCCAGGGTGTCAATGTACCGGATGGCCACAAGGTAATTGATGGGATCCGAGGGTTCCGGCACGGAACCGGCAAGAATTTTAACAGCCTCGGCTTCAGCCTCGGCCACTTTAATCCGCGCTTCCGACTCCCCCTGGGCCTGAAGAATGGCTGCCTGTTTTTCCCCTTCTGCCCGGTTGATGGCTGCCTCTCTTGCACCTTCCGCCTGAAGAATCTGAGCTTTTTTCTCACCTTCAGCCGTTAAAATGGCTGCCCGCCGGTCTCTTTCCGCGCGCATCTGTTTCTCCATCTGTTCCTGAACATCTTTGGGCGGGTTGATGTCCTGGAGTTCCACACGGGTCACCTTGACACCCCATTTATCCGTGGCTTCATCCAGAATCGCACGAAGCTTCATGTTAATGGTATCTCTTGATGTCAGACTGGCATCCAGGTCAAGCTCACCAATCACATTTCTCAATGTGGTCTGGGTCAGTTTTTCAATGGCATCCGGAAGATTGGCAATCTCATAAACGGATTTCATCGGGTCCGTGATCTGGAAATAAAGCAGGGCATTGATCTCTATGGTGACATTGTCCGCTGTAATCACATTCTGACTGGGGAAATCATACACCTGCTCCCTCAAATCGATCTTGTCCGTGTCCCTGAATGCGACGATTTTTTTGTCATCCACCGTGGTTTTGACAAACCGCCAGTGGATCACGCGGGGCCCTTCAATGAACGGCCAGATGATGTTAATACCGCTGTTCAGGGTCCGGTTATATTTCCCCAAACGTTCAATCACCATGGTTTCGGCCTGGGGAACCACTTTAAATCCCTTGATGGCAAGAACAATAACAAAAATCAACCCCACAATGGCAATTACCAGCATGGGCGAAATAATAATGTCAGACATCTTTCCCTCCCAAGATTAAACTGCTTTGACAAATATTGTGGCCCCGTCAATGTACGCCACTGTCACACGGGCCCCTTTTTCAATGACAGTGCTGTCAGAACTGGCTGCTTTCCAGTCCTCCCCCCGGACTTTAACCCGGCCGGTACCGGCATCTGCATCAATGGGCTCCAGAACAATGCCGGTCTGTCCCAACAGAGCCTCGACTCCGATGCCCCGCAGATCACCGCCTGCTTTGTGAAGCCGGCTGAGCAGGGGCCGGATGCCCAAGAATACAATAAACGTCCCTGAAGACAGCCCGACAATCTGAAAAGTCAGTGACTGCTCAAAATAAGCACAGATACTGGCTGTAAATGCGCCAACCCCGAGGCTGGCAAAAAAAAACGCGGGCGTGAAAATCTCAATGACAAAAAAAATGATGCCTGAAATAATCCAGATATGCCACAATTCCATTTTGTCTTGTCCTTTTCAATGATCGCTTATGAACGCATTTCCCGGCCTGGGCAGGATTTCTGGTAAGGGTTAGCAGATTTCAGGGCAGATAACAAGCTTTGGATTCGGGTTGGCTCATTTATCCTTTGATCACGCCCAGCGGCTCAAGAATTACCAGAATATCCACCAGATCTGACTGGTTTTCCATCACCCTTTCAATATCCTTGTATGCACCGGGCGCCTCATCCAGATCCGACCTGGATGCCAGTGCATGAACAATCCCTTTCCGGTCAAGGCGTCTTCTTTCCCTTGACAGATCAAGCTGCTTTCGAGCCTGCCTGCGGCCCATTTTTCGACCGGCACCATGGGAACAGGACATAAAGCTGTCCGGATTGCCCAGGCCGCGGACAATGAAACTGGCCGTTCCCTGTGAACCGGGGACAATCCCGGTTGTATCGCAGAACGCCTTTGTCGCCCCTTTGCGATGTACTATGACCTTACGGCCAAAATGAACTTCTGATGCAGCATAGTTGTGGGCAATATTGACAGCAGGCGCGTAACTCACCTTTGGAAATGCGTCGGAAACTGCCTCCTGGACCCTGTGCATCATCAATTCCCGGCTCTTCCTGGCAAATTCAACACAATAGGTCATCTCTGCAAAATAGGCCTGGCCCTGGTTTGAATCCATGGGCAGTGCATCCAGATCCCAGCTGGATGGGATCTTCTGGTTCAGCCGGTCTCGCATGGACCTGGCTGCCTGGTTATAGAACTCGGCCACCTTCAGTCCCAGATTCCGGCTGCCTGAATGGATCATCAGCCAAATACGGCCATCGCTTCCCGCCTCTATCTCAATAAAATGATTCCCCCCGCCAAGTGTACCCACCTGTTTTCTGGCATCTTCAAAATACCGGCCCACCACGGACCGGTCAAATCGCTTGAAACGGTGCGATATTATTTCTGGATCAGGCATCCATTGGTCATCCTGAGCCTGTTTATGCCATTTAAATCCCAATGGAATCCTTTTGCTGATGCCGGTTCTGGCATCATGAAACAGAGACCTGATCTCTTTTTTATTTAAGCTGGTCAGCGAGGTTTGAACCGCGCAGATACCGCAGCCGATATCCACGCCCACTGCATTGGGCACAATCATGTCGCGGGTGGCAAGCACGCCTCCGATGGGCATACCGTATCCCTGGTGGGCGTCCGGCATCACAGCGATATGGCTGAAAGCAAACGGCAGGTTTGCCAGATTTTTTGCCTGGGCCAGGGCTCCGGGATCAATATCCTTTGCCCAGAGCTTAATGGGAATTTTTTCACTGCATATTTCAAACTTCATCCTTTTTTATAATCGTCCCGGCCGTATTTTTTCAATGAGATTCTGAAGACCACGAAAAAGAATCCTATCTTCGGCCGTATCTGAATCATGGGCGCAACTTCTGATAATTGTTCATGCCTGTCTGTTTTTATTTGACAATCTGTTCGAATTTCTTATTGTGTGATCATATTTTTAATTCTTTTTTATGGGAGATTGACCAACATGCCTGATTTAACTGCTGTGATTGAAACCAGTAAGGGAACCATTAATCTGACGTTATTCGCAGATCAGACGCCGCTGACCTGTGCGAATTTTGCCAACCTTGCCAAACGCGAATATTATAACGGACTCAAATTCCACCGTGTTATCGCGGACTTCATGATTCAGGGCGGCTGCCCCTGGGGAAACGGAATGGGCGGCCCTGGGTATGAATTCAAAGATGAATTCAAAAAAGACTTGAAACATGACAAACCCGGTATCCTCTCCATGGCCAATGCCGGACCCGGAACCAATGGCAGCCAGTTTTTTATCACGCACGGCCCCACCCCTCACCTGGACGGCATGCACACGGTTTTCGGTCAGGTCAAATCTTCAGATGACCAGGCTGTCGTCGACAGTATTGAACAGGGGGACACCATTGAAAAAATAACCATTTCAGGCAATACCGGCGC